>JAZKTI010000096.1:0-9042 GCA_036625635.1 Haloarculaceae archaeon | reverse complement strand
CGGTCCTGTCTGCGTTCGAGAGCGAGGTGAGGGCGTTCTGGCTGTTTGCGGTAGCAGTGAGGTCTGCGTTCGAGAACGAGGTGAGGACCGTATGTCAGGTGGGATTGGGATCTCGTCTCGCTCCACTCAGGGTGGACGTTCCACTAGTCGTCCCCGGTCCCAGTCGCCTGCTCGCCGTCGGGCTCTGCCTCGGCAGCGGCCTCCTCGGCAGCGGCCTCGTCCGAACTTCCGCCCGGCACGCGATCCGCCCGCGGCCCCTCCCGGTCGACGTTCGGCAGGAGGTCACGCAGGTACCGCCCGGTATGGGAATCCTCGGTCTGCGCGAGTTCCTCGGGCGTCCCCGTCGCGACGACGTCGCCGCCGCGCTCGCCGCCCTCGGGGCCGAGGTCGACGACGTGGTCGGCGTTCTTGACGAGGCCGAGTTCGTGCTCGATGACGACGACGGTGTTGCCGTCGTCGGTCAGCCGGTGGAGGACGTCGATGAGCTTGCGCTCGTCGTGGGGATGGAGGCCGGTGGTGGGCTCGTCCAGCAGGTACAACGTCTCGCCGGTGTCCTTCTTGCCGAGTTCCTCGGCGAGCTTGATGCGCTGGGCCTCCCCGCCCGACAGGGTCGTCGAGGGCTGGCCCAGGCGCATGTAGCCCAGCCCGACGTCCTCGAGCAACTGGAGGCGGCGGCGCAACTGGGCGTGACTCTCGAAGAACTCGAGGGCCTCCGAGACGGTCATGCCGAGCACGTCGGCGATGGTCTTTCCCCGGAACTCGACCTCGAGGGTCTCGTCGTTGTACCTGGCGCCCTCGCACTCCTCGCAGGGCACAGTCACGTCCGAGAGGAAGTTCATGTCGATCTTGACTGTCCCCTGCCCGCCACAGGCCTCACAGCGGCCACCCTTGACGTTGAAGGAGAAGCGGCCCACCTCGTAGCCCCGCTGTTTCGCGAGGTTCGTCTCGGCGAACAGCTCCCGGACGTGGTCGAAGACGTTCGTGTAGGTGGCCGGGTTCGACCGCGGCGTTCGGCCGATCGGACTCTGGTCGATGAGCCGGACGGTCTCGATCTTGTCGAGACCCACGATGGCGTCGTGGTCGCCCGGGTCCACGGAGGTGTTGTCGTTCATTTCCCGGGCCAGCCCCTTGTAGAGGACCTCGTGCATGAGGGTCGACTTGCCCGACCCCGAGACGCCGGTGATGGCCGTGAAGGTCCCCAGCGGGAGGGCGACGTCGACGTCCCGGAGGTTGTGCTGGCGCGCGCCGCGGATCCTCAGGTGGTCCTCGGCCGCCCGGCGGGAGTCGGGGACCGGGATCGTCCGCCGACCGGCGAGGTAGTCGCCGGTGATCGACTCCTCGGTCCCCACGACCTCCTCGAGGGACCCGCTGGCGACGACTTCGCCACCCTCTTTGCCCGGACCAGGCCCCAGATCGAGGAGATTGTCCGCCCGGCGCATGGTCTCGGTGTCGTGCTCGACGACGAGCAGGGTGTTGCCCAGGTCGCGCAACTCCTCGAGGGTGTTCAGCAGGCGGTCGTTGTCGCGCTGGTGGAGGCCGATGGAGGGCTCGTCGAGGACGTAGAGCACGCCCACGAGACCGGAGCCGATCTGGGTTGCCAGGCGGATGCGCTGGCTCTCCCCGCCCGAGAGCGTCGAGGCCTCGCGGTCGAGGGTGAGGTACTCGAGGCCGACTTCCGTCATGAACCCGAGGCGTGCACGGATCTCCTTGAGAATCTCCTCGGCGATCGTAGTCTGGCGCTCGTCGAGGGCCGCCTCCATCCCCTCGAAGTGAGCCAGCGCGTCGCCGATCGACATCCGGTTGACCTCGGTGATCGACGTGCCGTCGACGAGGACCGCGCGTGACTCGGCCTTGAGGCGGGTGCCCTCGCAGGTCGGACAGGTCGTCGTCGCCATGAAGTCCTCGATGTGGCTGCGGGCCCGGTCGGAGTCGGTCTCGACGTAGCGCCGCTCGAGGTTCGGGATGACGCCCTCGAAGCGTTCGGTCTTCTCGCGAGTGCCGTTTCTGGTGGTCCACTCGAAGTGGACGACGTCGTCGGTCCCGGAGAGGAACTGCCGGCGGATCTCCGGGTCGATCTCCTCGAAGGGGGTCTCGAGGTCGACGCCGAAGTGCTCGGCCACGTTGTCGAGCTGGCGGGAGTAGTAGGTCCGGTTGTAGCTCCAGGGCTCGAAGACGTCTTTGAGGGGGGTCGAGGGATCGGTCACGACGAGGTCCTCGCTGACCTCCTTGGTCTCGCCGATTCCCTCGCAGTCGGGGCAGGCCCCGTGCGGGCTGTTGAAGGAAAACGAGCGGGTCTCGATCTCGCTGATGTCGACGCCGCAGTGGGTGCAGGCGAGGGCCTCGGAGAACTCCACGACGAGGCGGTCACCGCCGTCCCCGGTCCCATCGCCTCCTTCCGGGACCAGGTCGCCTGACTCGCCGTCTGCGTCGCCTGACTCGTCGTCTCTGTCCCCGGTCTCGGCGTCCGTGTCGCCGGTCTCGCCGTCTCTGTCGCCGGTCTCGGCGTCCGTGTCGTCGGCAAGGTCACCGGTCGACCTGGCGCGAGCACCGCCGAGGTCGACGTCTACCGGGGGATCCGGGAGGATGACCTTCAGGACACCGTCGGCCTCCCCGAGGGCGGTCTCCACGGAGTCGGTCACCCGCGAGCGGGCCTCCTCGGCGATCTTCACCCGGTCGACGATGACGTCGACGGTGTGGTCGTAGTTCTCGTCGAGGTCGGGTCGATCCATGGTGAGGTCGAACGCCTCGCCGTCGACCTCGACCCGGGTGTAGCCCTCGCTCACGAGGTTCTCGAACCGGTCCTCGAAGGCACCCTTCTGGTCCCGGACGATCGGCGCGGCGATCTTCGCCCGCGTCCCCTCGGGCAGGGCCATGATCCGCCGGACCATATGCTGGGCGCTCTGTTCGCCCACCTCGCGGCCACACTCCGGACAGTGGGGCGTGCCCACGCGGGCGTACAGCAGGCGGAGGTAGTCGTGGAGTTCCGTGACGGTCCCGACCGTCGAGCGGGGATTGTTTGCGGCGTTCTTCTGGTCGATCGAGATTGCGGGTGAGAGGCCTTCGACCGTTTCGACCTGGGGCTTGTCCATCTGGCCCAGGAAGTTTCGCGCGTAAGCGGAGAGGGACTCGATGTAGCGGCGCTGCCCCTCGGCGTAGATCGTCTCGAAGGCCAGCGAGGACTTCCCCGAGCCCGACAGGCCCGTGACGACGGTGAGGTCCTCGCGTGGAATCTGCACGTCGACGTCCGCCAGGTTGTGTTCCTCGGCCCCGCGGACCTCGATATACTCGCGACTCATTCGTGAAACAGGCACGTACCGGACCGGTGAAACCCTGTCGGTTCACTCTCGATCAGATCCATCAGCGAGGGGAACTGTTATGCGTTCCCTGGTCCCACGCCCGGGTATGAGTGCTGATGGTAGGGACGCGAGGGCCACCCCTGACGACCCGAGTGCCGAGGCGAGTGCCGATGCGAGTGTCGAAATCGCGGCCATCGACCTCACAGACGACGCCTACACTGTCGAACAGAACCTCATCCGCAACAAGTACCGCGCTTACGACTCGAACGGGGACGTCGTCCTCCGGGCGAAGCAGAAAATGTTCAAACTCAAGGAGGAGTTCCCCTTCGTCGACCCGGACGGGAACGACGCCTTCACCGTGAAGGCCGCGGGGATGCTCGACATCGCCGGCAACTACGTCATCCACGACTCCGAAACCGGGGAGGAGCTGGTCGTCCTGGACAACGACTTCTCGTACTTCCAGGACTCCTGGACGATCCGCGACGCCGACGACGGTGCGAGGGTCGCCCGGATCGACTCCCGGGGCGCCGGCATCACCCTGATCCGGAAACTCGTGCCCTTTGGCGAATGGCTGCCCCACAAGTACGAAATCACCGATACGGCTGGCAACCACGTCGGCACCGTCGAGGGCGAGTTCTCGCTGAAGGACCGCTACCAGATCACCATCGACGACGCCAGCCAGGTCCCGAAAGAGCCGGTCGTCGCCGCCGCGATGGTCATCGACGCCATCCAGGGGAACTGACCCGTTTGATCGGCGTTGGGCGGGACCGGGTCTCCGCCAACGACCGATCGTACACCGGGCAGGCCGGCCAGACCGGGTAGAGATCCTTCAGACGGGGCATGCCGACCAGTCCAGACAGACTGCCCGCGGAACGGGCAGGCCGACCAGACCGGTCTCAGACCCGCTCGGGCAGCCACCCGCCGTCGATCTCGAGGTTCTGCCCGCTGACGTAGTTGCTATCGGCCTCCAGGAAGAATAGGATCTCCTGCAGTACGTCCTCGAACCGCGCGGGCCGCTCACGGGGAAGCTCCTCGGGGAACACCGCGGAGGTCTCGACGACGTATGGCGAGCCCGCGTTCACAGTGATTCCGTCGGCCATCGTATCTGCCACGAGCATCCGGGTGTACATGATCACGCCGTTCTTGGCGACGAAGTACGGGAAGGTCTCCGGACTCACCAGCCCCCGCTCGCTGCTCGCGTAGCCGACGTTGACGATCCGGCCCCACTCCGACGCCCGCATCGCTGGGAGGGCACGCTTGCTCGCGAGGTAGGTGCCATAGAGGTTGGTCTCGAGGAGGCGCTCCCGGTCGGCGTGGTCCAGGTGCTCCCAGTGATGGGGGTGGAAGGCTCCGACGTTGTTGACCAGGACGTCGACCGATCCGAGGGCGGCTTCGACCATCTCGACGCAGGCGTCGACCGCCTCGGGCTCGGTGACGTCGGCGGCGACCGTCGTCGCCGCGACGCCCACCTCGCGAGCGACCTCGGCGACTGCCCGTGCGGCCTCGTCGCTGGTGCGATAGTGGACGGGGACGTCCGCGCCGCAGTCGGCCAGGCCGAGGAGCACTTCTGGACCGATGCCCCGGACGCTGCCCGTGACGAGGGCAGTCCGACCGTCGAGATCGGGCTCGATCATCAGCTCCCACTTCGGCGCGTGGGGATTGCTACCTCCGGGATCCGACGGGTGCGAGATGCGACCGTCGACGCGAACCGTGGCGATAGGGGCGAATCCACCGTCCGGACGACGCCCGGCGCATTTTGCCTGGGCCGGGATGGATACGAGAGGAGAGAGGGAAGTGGAGGAGGAGGAGTAGAAGTGGAGGAGAGGTGGACGTGGAAATGGCGGAGAGGTGGAAGTACACGAGAAGTGGAAGTAGACGAGAAGTGGAAGAAGAGGAGGAAAGAGTCGCCACGGAAGGCGGCAATCGATTCGGAGGGGCCGGATTCCGTCGGCCGGGGGGTGAACGGGGTGAACCGACTGACTGTGGCCCTCGGCGACCCGAGGCGGCTACTCCTCGAGCAGGCCCATGTCCGCCGCGACGAGGTCGGCAAGCTGGTCGGCGACGTCGGGGTCCACCTGAGCAACCGCCTCGCCGTCGTGGAGGCGGTCGTTGTGTTGCGCCAGCGAGTTGGCGACGTCGTCCACGGCGATGCGCGTCTCTGTCCCGCAGTCGGGACAGGTGATGGGCACGGTGGGCTCGTCGTCGGCGTCCTCACTCATCGTGATAGCAGTATCCCCTGGAGCGCGAAAACGGTTCGGGAGGTGGGCCCGTTTCGCGCATCACCGGTCGGTTAGGCCAGCGGCAGCGACTGCTCGGCCAGGAGCGTGCACAGGCGGCAGCCCGCAAGATCTCTCGCACAACGCCTGCAGCATGCATTGCTTGCAGCATTCACTGCCGGTCACCTGCGTCCGGCTCCGCTCTAGAGGGCTCGCTCGACTGCTCTGGCGACCGCCCGTGCTTTCTCGGCCAGGCCTGGAGACAGATCGCCAGCCGCCTCGGCCGCGTCCAGTTCGTCGTCGTCGACGCGCTCGACGGTCCCCTCGGCGTGTCTGACGACGTCGACGTGCAGGTCGACGTACCGGACCGTCTCCGGAAACACCTCGACCGGCGTGCAGACGTTCACGTACGTCCCCCGGAGGGCACCGTCCTCGCCGCGGTAGACCGTGGGATACCACCAGCGGCCCTCCTTGAACTTCGTGGTCGCGACGTCGCCGGCCTGCCGCTCGACGCCCAGGGCGTCGTAGGTCCCGCCGGGAGTCATCTCCCGCTCCAGCACGAGAGTCCCGTCGGCCCGGCACTCGGTCACGTCGCCCGAGCCCAGGACGACCAGCCGACCGTCGGGCTTCCCGTGTCCGATGCGGAGACTGTCGCCCTCGGCCGGGCCGAACTGTCGGCTCACGGCGGCGAACGGAAAGTCCGCGCCATCGTCCCCGTCGCCGCCGCTCGCATCCTCGACCTCTCCACCGCCCCCGCCCGCTTCGTCACCACCCCCAGTGTGGCCGCTGGATGTCACACCACCTCCGCTGTCGCCGCTGGCATCTTCACTACCGCCACTGTCGCCGGCGGTTTCCTCACCGGCACCCTCGCCGCCTGGCCCGCCGCAGACGGCTTCGACGAAGTCCACGGCGGCGCTCGCGTCGTTTGAGCCTGCCTTGATCCGGTGGTGGCCAGCCATCGTCTGGGTCACGGCCCGTCTGCGGTCGTCGAGTGTGAACCTGGCCTCGCGCCCGAACCAGGAGTGGGTCGTGGCCAGCCCGGTCCAGTAGGGACCGGGGGCGACCGCCGCCGGCGGCGCTGCCTCCTCGAGGGTGGCGTCGATTGCCGCGGCCCGCTCGCCCGCCTGTTCGACCGCGCTGGCACGTGCGTCGAGAGAGACCCCTTCGTCGGCCCGGTGCCATTCGGGGGCCCACCCAGCCGGCGAGTCGGCCGCCACCAGGTCCCCGAGGGTCGGCCCACCTGTCGTGGTGGTGCCGTCAGTGCTCCCGCTTGGCCCCGCGGCGTCAGGTCCGCCCCGCCGGAGCGTGACGAGGTCGCCCCGGACCCGGACGTCGGTGTCGAGGACCGGGCGGCCGTCGAGCCAGGGGGCCCTCGGGTCGGCCACCTGCACCCGGAGGACGTCGCCGGTCTCGATGCGACGGCTGGTGGCACTGTAGGGGAGAAAGCCCTCGTGTGGGCCGACATCGACGAGGGCCCCGCGACCGAGTTCCTCGACGACCTCGCCGGCGAAGATTCCGTCCTGCGGGAGTGAGTCGTCCCAGGTGAGGACGTCCGTCGCAACCCCCTCCAGGGCCCCGGTCACGCTGGCGACAGCATCGGGGTCGCCAGCGACAGTGACGCCCTGGCGGTCCCGGGTGGTCTCGACGGTTGCCGCGGCCGGTGCCTCCGGGAATGTCGTCTCGAAGCGCCGCTCGATCGGACCTGACGCCTGGACGACCTCATCGAGGAGGTGGGTGAGCGCGGTAGTGTAGATCCCCCGAATGCGGACCGTCATCGTGGTCGTCCTGGGCTGGGTGGGCCGCCGTTAAATCGCCTGCGGGTCTGCGACGATCCGAACACCTTGGGTCCCGGCCAGGCCCGTCCGGGACGGTCGGACGAACGAGGCGCGATTCCGGCCCCGTCCGGACCATCCGGGCCCGCTCCGGGGCTCTCCGGTGCTGCATACACATGGGCGGACGCGAATCTGTCTGGACGGGCGACCAGGAATTCGGAGGGTGACCGGGCGCTCGGGGAACAGGTGCAGGAGAAACAGGTGCAGGAGAAACAGGTGCAGGAGAAACAGGTGCGCGACAAACAAACGACCAAAACCACTGCTCGGAAACCCGCTCGATCGCTGAGGATCGGACCCGTCAGGCGAATGCGTTCAGCATGAGGACGAAGACCCCGAACAGTGCACTGAAGGCAACCACTGTCTTCGGGTCGATGTGGATCGCGTTGCTCTCCTCGGCGTCGAAGTAACGGACCAGGCCCGCGCTCGACATCAGGCCGCTGCCGTCGCCACTGCTCATACCCACTACGCGACTCCCGGCCGGCGTAAGCCTTTCGAAGGGGTCGGATTGCAGTCCCGATCGAACCCGCCGGGTCGGTGACCCCGTCGAAAGTGGCCGGATCAATGCCCCATCGAAACGGTCGGCTCACTCCTCGCACTGAACTGGTCGTGGTCCGTGTGGTAAGCCAGAGCAACCCGTTCACAGAGTCGCGTGTCTCGACTCGTCGCAACCGGTCTGGTCCCGCCGCCGGCAAGTGGAAAACCCTTATCTCCCCACCGAAGCAATACCTTCCCGAACCCATGACAGTACGCCTCAAGGACTTCCATGCGGACTGGTGCGGTCCCTGCAAAACCCAGGACCCGATCCTGGACGAGCTCTCGGAGGAGTGGCCGGGCGTGGAGTTCGAGAAGATCGACGTGGACGAGAAGCAGGACGTCGCGAACGAGTACCAGGTGCGTTCGTTGCCGACGCTCATCGTGGAGAACGACGACGGCGTCGTCGAGCGGTTCGTCGGCGTGACCCAGGCCGACGACATCGAGAACGCCCTCTCGAAGGCCGGCGCGTAGGCCCGGCGGGATCCGCTCGGGTCCGTCCCGGTTGTTCCAGCGAGGCCCCTGGCGGACCGGTCCCAGCAGAAGAATTGGCCCTTCGGGGGCCGGTTGTTTTCCCCCCAGCTCTCTTCCGAGCGAGGGGTTCGCGGTATGGGGAGTGGGGGAGGGGGAGAGGAAAGCGGACGGGAACCTAGCCTGCCCTGGTGGCGCTCCGCCCCGAACCGTCCCTCACTCGTCGATAGCGCCGCAGCAGCGACAGACGCTGGCAGCGCGATCCTCGTCGTAGACGAGCGAGCCCTCGCCACAGTGGCGACAGGGCAGGTAACTCGCGGAGCGGCCGGTGTGGGGATAGTTGGGTGCCGATACGGGGTCGGACGCGGGGTCGTCGACGCTCATTACGATATACTCGAACGTCCGGGAATACAAAAAGTTTCCGTACAAATGACCACAATAGTCCCAGAATGAGTGAGGAATATGTAATAGAGACCTTATACAGTTTGATACTGTGATCCGCTTCATCACGGGAGCGGGGAGCAGGGAGGAGAGAGAAACACGACCGTTGCGCGCTCGGAAACGGTCGCGGCCGGCGACTCGTCACGGTCGCTCACGCGTGCGTTCGAATCCGGCGGCTGAGGAGGGGAAGAGAGGACGACCACCGATGGAGCGTAGCGAACTCGAGAGAGGAAGGTGCGGAGTGCACTCGAGAGC
>JAZKTI010000095.1:0-9048 GCA_036625635.1 Haloarculaceae archaeon | reverse complement strand
GCCACCAGCAGGGACGTCGCCAGGATGGTCCGGTCCAGGGCCCTGCAGGCCACCAGCAGGGACGTCGCCAGGATGGTCCGGTCCAGGGCCCTGCAGGCCACCATCAGAGCTGCTCCGACGTGCGCGCGAACCGGTCGGCCGGGTCCGACTCGGGGGTCCGTTTCCCTGGCCAGGTCCATCTCGACGTCCTCGACGAGGGTCTCGACGTTCGCGAGGGTGGTCGCGTACACTTTGTCATGAGTGACGTCCGGCTGGGGCCGGAGCCGTTCCTCGATCAGATCGTGTTCCTACAGGCGGTCGACACGCCGACGGCGTGTCGTGATCGACGCGTCACAGGCCTCGCTGAGTTCTTCGCCGGCCGGGGGGTTCGGCCCTCGTGACTGTGAGAATAGCGCGGGCGTACTCGTCGTCGAGGAGTTCGAGCAGGGCCTCTCGTCGGCCGCCTCGCTCACACGCGTGGGTACCGAGCCGGGCCGTTTGAAAGTCCGATCGTCGATTGCCGACTCGGCGAATGCGCTCCCGGACGGAGCGCTTTTGCCCCGCCGATCGGTAGCTCGGCCATGTCTCTCGCCGAGCGAACCCGAGCGGCCGTCCGCCGGCACCCGTTCCTCCTCGAGGGCCTCCGGGCTGGCGTCCTCAACTACGCGGCCGCGGCCCGGTTCCTCGACGTCGGCGATCACGACGCCGTCGTCGCCGCGCTACGGCGGTTCGGCGACGACCTCGATGAGTACGACCCGGCGACCGGCCGGGCGCGTGTCCGGATGGAACGGGGGTTCGGTCCGGTCGAGGGCGATGACGCCCCGCTGGTCATCGGGGACCTGGCGCTTGCGCCGGATGCAGGGTCGGCGACGGCCCTCGTCGCCCACGGGGAGGTCTCGGCCGGAGCGCTGGCGCGGGTCCTCGGGTGTCTCGAGGCCGCCGGCGTCGAGGTCGACGCCGCGGCTGTCGGCTCGGACACCCTCTGGGTGGTCGTCCACGGGAGGGACGGACCGGACGCGCTCCGCGTCGTCGAGGACGCCCTCTCGCCCTGACTGATCGCTCCTCAGCCCGGGCGCGACCCAGGGTTCCTCGGTTCCGACGGATTCATACCTCGACCCGCGCCAGTGCTTCCTATGCCACTCCGCGTCACGAATACCCTCTCGGGGGAACGGGAGGTCTTCGAACCCGCCAATCCGGATTCCGTTCTGCTCTACTACTGCGGGCTGACGACCTCCGATCCCGCCCACCTGGGCCACGCTCGGGGGTGGGTCCACGTCGACGTCATGCACCGCTGGCTCTCCCACTCCGGGTACGAAGTGCGCCACGTCGAGAACTTCACGGACGTCAACGAGAAGATCGTCGCGCGGGTGGGCGAGGACGGCGACAGCGAGGCCGACGTCGCCCGGTCGTACGTTCGGGACACCATCGAGGACATGCGCTCGCTCAACCTCCGCCGGGCCGAGGTCTATCCCCGCGTCTCCGAGCACGTCCCGGAGATCGTCGACCTGGTCGAGACGTTGCTCGACCGGGGCTACGCCTACGAGGAACACGGGTCGGTCTACTTCGACGTCACGGCCTTCCAGGACTACGGCAAGCTCTCGAACCAGGAGGTCGAGGCCCTCGAAGCCCAGGGGACCGAGGCCGAGCAGGCCGAGAAGCGCCACCCCGCCGACTTCGCGCTCTGGAAGGCCGACGGGGTGGCGCCCGAGGAGATCGAGGAGCACCGCCACGAGGCCGCCGCTCCCGCCGCGGACGCCGCCGAGACGGCACAGACCTGGGAGTCCCCCTGGGGCGAGGGCCGACCCGGCTGGCACGTCGAGTGCTCGGCGATGTCGATGACCCACCTCGATACGACCATCGACGTCCACGTCGGCGGCCAGGACCTGGTCTTTCCCCACCACGAGAACGAGATCGCCCAGAGCGAGGCCGCCACCGGCCAGACGTTCGCGCGCTACTGGCTCCACGTCCGGCTCCTCGACGCCGCCGACGAGGAGAAGATGTCCTCCAGCCTCGGCAACTTCGCGCCCGTCGAGGCGGCCGTGGCGGACCGGGGCGTCGACGTCGTCCGGACCTTCCTGCTCTCGACGGCCTACCACAACGAGGCCGTTTACAGCCCGGAGACGATGGCCGAGGCGACCGACCGCTGGGAGCGGCTCGAGCGTGGCTACGAGCGTGCCGTCGACGCCTGCGATAGCGTCCACGCCAGAAGCACGGTCGCAGACGAGTCCCTCCGGGAGGCGATCGATGGGGCCCGCGCCGACTTCGAGGCCGCGCTGAACGACGATTTCAACACCCGGGGTGGCCTGGCAGCCCTCCTGGAACTCGTTTCGGCGGTCCACAGCCACGTCGACGACCACGACGCCTACGACTACCAGGCGCTCAGGCGTGCTATCGAGACCCTCGAGGCATTCGGCGGTGACGTGCTCGGCCTCCAGCTCGGCGCCCACGAGGGGGGGACCGTCGAACTCGCCGAGGATCTGGTCGAACTCGTTCTCGAGGTGCGGGAGGCCGAGCGGAGTGCCGGCAACTACGACCGCGCCGACGCTCTCCGGGCCGACCTCGAGGCCCTCGGCGTGGAGGTCCAGGACACCGACACGGGTCCGACCTTCAGGTTCGCGTAGGATCGCGAGCGGAGAGGGGGCACGGGCCGCTACGCCCACCGTCGAGTTCTCGGGAATTCGCGGAGGGTCCATCGGGGTGGGGGGAAATTGGCTCGGCCCCTCCGGGGCGTGCCGTCACCCGATCGCGAGCGGCACGATCAGAACCCCCATCAAGGACGCACGACGGCATCCGAACCGCCCCGGGACGAGCCCCACGAGCGTCGCGACAGCGAAGATACCGAGGCCGAGGGCTCCCGCGAAGCAATACGACAGTGCCGCGAGCCCGAGGCTCACCGACACCGACACCGTGCCCTGGTCGAGTGCACCGATCGTCGAGAGGTACCGATCGCCGAGCACCGCGACGAGGACGAACCCCACCGAGGCGGCGATCCCCACGGCCGCCAGCAGGAGGGGCAGATTCAGGGGGAGTCCGGAATCGTCCATCGCGACGAGTACCCCGGTCCTGGGGGACCCCAGCGCGATCAGCGCGAAGAGTGCGAACACCGCATTGGACGTATTCACCCCGCTCGTTGCCACCACGAAGGCTCGCGGGCCCTTCGACGGAATCACGACCAGGGCCCCCGTCGCGGCGATTGCACTCGAGACGCCAGGGACGAATCCGACGATAGCGCCGGCCACTGTTCCGACGAGGGCGACGAGGATGACGACGGGTCGCGAAATCGTGATCGTCGGGTCCTCCTGTGGCGGGACCCCGTCACCGGTCAGCGCCTCGATCAGCACGGGAGCGCCGAACAGCCCGGCAAACAGCGGCGTGAGGGCGTTCCCGCTGCCCAGCGGTGCCTGCAGTGACAGATCCAGCGTCGCGATGCCGAGCAATCCGCTGCCCGCCAGGGAGATGGCGGCTCCGAGCTGTCGCCGGCGGCCGAGTTCGGTCGTGACGAGGAGGAGGCCGATCATCGCCAGCAGCGTCGGCAGGTGGGCTCGGATGGCCGGATACGCGGCGACCATGGCTTCCGTGAGCGGGATCGCGAGCGGGACGGCGAAACAGATGGCGAGCAAACTCCCAAGCGCGGAGAGCCGGAGGGCTTCCCGGCCGCGTCCCGCAAGGACGAGCCGGTGGCCCGGGAGCGCGCTCGCCGCCATGGCGGCGTCGGGGACGCCCAGCGAGAGCGCCGGGACGACGTCGAGGAAGGTGTGCACCACGGCGGCAGCGAGCATGGCGGCCGCGACGTGGCCCGGCGGGCCGGGGATCGCGGGCGCCACCGCCCCGAGAAGAAGCGCGAAGTTGTTGGCGTGGAGGCCGGGCGTCAGGCCCGAGACCGTGCCGAGGGTGATGCCGGATCCCACGAACAGGAGAGCGAGTCCCGTCGTGCCCGGCGCGACTACGACCGAGACCTCCCCCATCGGTGGGGGGTGGTCCGGCCCTCTTTCAAAAGCTTACGCCCGGTGGGGGGGGGGAGGCGTGTCCCGGTGGCCGAGCAGGGGCCAGAGCGTTACGGTCACTCGCGAGTCTACGACGTATTACGATGTCTTCCACGAACGCGGACACCGCAATGCTCCGGCAATCCCCGACGCACTCTGCTATCGCTGCCCCAGTGACCTCGAAAGAAACGTCCGGTGGTGGCGACCTCAGCCGAAGAGTTCGCCGAGCCCCTCGCCGGCGGCCTCCTCGTCCTCTTCGTCCTCGTCTTCGTCCGCTGCCTCTTCGGCCGCGGCTTCCTCCTCTTCTCCTGGCTCCGGTTCCCCACCGCCGGTCTCCTCCGAGGGGACGGGTTCGGTCGCACCGCCACCGGCTGCCGCGGGAACGGCGGTGGCCTCCTCCACGGCCTCGTCGATATCGACGTCCTCGAGGGCCGCGACGAGGGCCTTGACGCGGGATTCCTCCACGTCGACGCCCGCCGCGTCGAGGACGTCCGTCAGGTTACCTTCGTTGATCTCTGCGTCCGATTCGTTCAGGATGAGTGCTGCGTAAACGTATTCCATGGTTCGTGTCTCCGTTGTCAGCCGAACATTTCGCCGAGTGCCTCGCCGCCGTCGCTGTCGTCGTCTTCGTCGTCGGGGGTCTCAGCGGCTTCCTCGGTTTCGTCGGCGTCTTCGGCCTCGTCGCTGTCCTCGGCCTCGGTCTCGGCGTCGTTCTGGTCGTCGGTCTGTTCGTCGTCTGCCGGGGCTGCCGGGGCGAGGTCGCGCAGTTCCGCCGGGAGCGCCGCCTCGTCCTCGACCAGGCCGGCGAGGACCCGGACCTGCGCGTCCGCCTTGCCGATGAGATCCGGCATGACGGATTCGTCCTCGATGCTCGCGTGGATGGCGAGGTTCTTCGCCTCGCCGCTCCCCTTCCCGAGCAGGCTCGGCATCGTCGCCGCCGTGGGCACCCTCGCGTCGAGCGCGAGGTTCCGCGCGCGAGCGACGCCCGTTTCGACGTCCCGCCGGTACTCTTCGACGTCGAGTTCGAGATCGGCCGGCTCGAAGAGCACGCCGTCCGCGAAGACGGCCCGCAGGTCGAGGCCGACCTCCTTGGGCTCGATGTCGAGTTCCGAGAGGACGTTCGCCAGCATCGCCGACACGTCCTCGCCGGCCGCGAGGACAGTCGAATCGTCCTCGACGACGATCGAGCCGCCGTCGATGCGGGCGTTCGCGCCCACGTTCTGCAGGTCGCCAAGGAAGGGACCCGGATCGACGCCGGTGTCCCCCGCCGGGATGACGATCTCGTTCGGGGCGACCTCGCCAGCGTTGATCGGGGCCGAGGTCTTCGAGGCCTCGAGTTGCTGGAACAGGCCGAAGGGGTTCGCGTCGGTTCCGATGAGGCCGACCTGCCCGGTAACGTATTCGTCGAGTAGCTCGATGCCCTCCTCGTCGAGGGCGCGCTGGATGAGGGTGTTCCGGGAAACCCGCAGTTCGGCCTCCCCGTGCAGGTCGCGACGCATCTCCTGGAGTTGCCGACTCGGGATGCCGGCGATGTCGACCACGCCGACGCTGTCGTAGGACCCCATCATCCCGACGATGTCCTCGACCTCCTCGCGCTTCCACGCGGGGATGCTCTGGGTTTTGCGCTCGGACTCGGCGCTCATCTCAGGCCACCTCCACGGCGGGCCCCATCGTCGTCTTCACGAAGACGGTGTCGATGTTCAGCGGCCCCTTCTCGAGGTCGGCGTGGAGGCGCCGGAGGATGACGTCGATGTTGTCGGCGATCTCCTCGGCGCTCATGTTCTGTGCGCCCACGCGGGTGTGGAACGTGCGGCGGTCCCCGCTCCGGATCATGACGGAGTTCTTCAGTCGTTCGACCATCTCCACGACGTCGTCGTCGGGACTGATCGGGTCGGGCATCTTGCCCCGCGGCCCGAGGACGGTCCCCAGGTAGCGGCCGATGTTTTGCATCATGGCCTCCTCCGCGAGGAAGAAGTCGGTCTCCCCGGCCAGGTCCTTTGCAGCGGAATCGTCGTCGCCGAGGTCCGCGAGGTCGTCGCCGTCGAGGACGTCGTCGGCGACCTCCTCGGCTCGGACCGCGGTTTCACCCTCGGCGAAGACGACGATGCTCGTGTCCTGGCCGGTGCCGGCCGGCAGCACGACGCTCTCGTCGACTCGGTTTGACGGATCGTTGAGGTCGAGATCTCGCAGGTTGACCGCGAGGTCCACCGTTTCGCGGAAGTTCCGCGGTGGGGCGTCCTCGAGGGCGCGAGATACGGCCTCCTCTATCTCCTGGTCTGCCATTGTTCACCTCCGTAGTACGCGCGATGGCTCCTACGGGTCAGTGAAACAGGCTCGAGCCTGTCTCGTCCGGGTAGACGCCGATGCCACACTTAAACCCGTCGAAGAAACCGGACGGAGGGAGCCCCAAGCCCGGGTTCCCGGCAGGCTCGGTCCCCTCGCGGACTACGCTGCCGCTTCGTCTGCAAACGCGTCGTCGTACTCGCCGCTATCGATTCGTTCCTTGAAGCTCCGCGCGTCCTCGCCGTCGATGGTGACCCCGAGAGTGACGCAGGTCCCGGCGACCTCCTTGGCGGCGTTCTTCAGGTCGTAGGCGAGCAGGTCGGGGTGTTTCTGTTCGGCGATCTGTTTCACCTGGTCGACAGAGAGGTCCGCCACGAAGTCCTCCTGGGGTTCGCCGCTCCCGGTCGCGAAGCCCGCCTCGTCCTTGATGAGTTCGGCCGTCGGCGGCACGCCGACTTCGATCTCGAAGGACCCGTCCTCCTCGTAGGTGATCGTCACGGGGACCTCGGTGCCGTCGAAGGCTTCGGTCTGGTCGTTGATCGCCTGGACTACGCTCTGGACGTCGACCGGCGACGGCCCGAGTTCGGGACCCAGCGGCGGTCCGGGGTCCGCCTCGCCGCCGGGGACCAGGACCTCGATGGTATCAGCCATGTCCCTCAATTCCCTCTGGCGACGTGTTAAGGGTTGCTTTTCACCCACAACAGGTCGGACTGGCGGGTTTGGCACCCCGTCGTGTTCCTGCCGGGGACGTGGTTGGGCCGGTGTGTCACGGGCGGGGGCTTCGCGCCCGGTGGACGATCCGACGGATTCAGACCCTCCGGGGTCGGGGAGGGCTCAGGCGACGTGAACCCCGTTGCGGGCGAGGAACTCGCTCGCCCCCTTGATCTCCACCGGGCTCCCGATAATTCGGACGCGCCGCTGCTCCCGCCGGATAGTGACCACGAAGCGCTCCTCGAGTTCGGCCCGGAGGCCGTCGAGGGCTCCCTCGGCGAGGAGAATCTGCGTACTGTCACGCAGACGTGCGGCGTCTGTCACGTTTGGGTAGTGCCACGTCTCGACCCATTAGTGTGTCGAAACCGCACTGCGCGTGGGTGGGCGGGTCGGGTCTCGTGGACCGCCCGCGGACGGAAGCGCTTTTGCGTGCCCACGGCCGAGTGTCGGCCACGATGGGGCTCGAAGCGGAGATCGAGGAGATCCGCGAGGAGATCCGCGAGACTCCCTACAACAAGTCGACCGAGGCCCACATCGGCCGCCTGAAGGCGAAACTCGCCGAGAAGAAGGAGGAACTCGAGCAGCAGTCCGGCTCGGGTGGCGGCCAGGGCTACGCGGTCGAGAAGACCGGCGACGCCACCGTCGCTCTGGTGGGCTTCCCGAGCGTCGGCAAGTCGACGCTTCTCAACGCCCTCACCAACGCCGAGAGCGAGGTCGCCTCCTACGAGTTCACCACGCTGGACGTGAACCCGGGGATGCTCCAGTACCGGGGCGCGAACATCCAGATGCTCGACGTTCCCGGCCTCATCGAGGGGGCCGCGGGCGGCCGTGGCGACGGAAAGGAGGTCCTCTCGGTGGTTCGGACCGCGGACCTCGTCGTCTTCGTCCTCTCGGTGTTCGAGATCGACCAGTACGAGCGGCTCTCCCGAGAGTTGCGGGCAAACAAGATCCGGCTCGACACCGAGCCCCCGCGCGTGAGCGTGCGGACGAAGGCCAAAGACGGCATCAGCGTGACCGCGACGAGCGACCTGGAGATGGACGAGGAGACCGTTACGACCGTCCTCCGGGAGCACGGCTACGTCAACGCGGACGTCACCGTCGGCGAGGACCTCGACATCGACCGGCTCGTCGACGGCGTGATGGACAACCGGGAGTACCTGCCCTCGATTGTCGTTGTCAACAAGGCCGACCTGATCGACACCGAGTACAAGGAGACCGTCGACGCGAATCTCCGGGCCCACGGGATCGACCCCTCGGAGGCCGTCTTCGTCAGCGCCGAGGAGGAGAAGGGCCTGGACGCGCTCCGCGAGCGGGTCTGGGCGGAACTCGGCCTCGTCCGGATCTACATGGACAAGCCCGGCCGCGGCGTCGACCGCGAGGAACCGCTCGTCCTCCGCGAGGGCGACACGGTCGCCGACGCCTGCGAGAAGATCGGTCCGGACTTCCTCGAGCGCTTCAAGTTCGCCCGCGTCTCCGGGCCGAGTGCGATGCACGACCAGCAGCAGGTCGGCACGGACCACGAACTCGCCGACGAGGACGTGCTCCGGATCGTCCTCCGGAAGTGACTGGGTCGGGGTGGGTTGGATAGGCGGGACGCTCGATCAGGGGGGCGTCCTGTGTTTACTGGGGAGACATTGTCGCATGCTCGGCCAGCCAAAAAGCCCTCGGCCCGCTCTCTGCTACTGCATCCAATCCCTCCACAAATAGCCCGAAAGTCATCGGCCCGCTCGCGTGAATTTCCGTTGGCGTCACCGCAAACAGCCTGAAAGCCCTCGGCCCGCTCCCACGAGGTGTTGCCTCAATTGGTACCGCAAACAGCCCGAAAGCCCTCGGCCCGCTCGTGCGCTCTGAGGGGGATATCCTCAGTCGCTCCGCTCCCTCGGATAGGGCCCCCTCAGAGACACACGACCGGGCCTCGCCCTTTCATTCCACCAGGTAGCCGGAATCTGTGACAGCCTTCGCATCCGAACCTGCCCAGCAATACGCAAATTCCGAATCCTGGCGGACTGAAAGGGCGAACCTCGCTCGCGCTTTGTCTAGTCGCTCTGCAGGCACTATCGAGCGACCGGAGGGAGCGAGATATCCTGCAGAG
>JAZKTI010000094.1:0-9050 GCA_036625635.1 Haloarculaceae archaeon | reverse complement strand
ATATCCCGCTCAGAGCGCACGAGCGGGCCGAGGGCTTTCTGGCTGTCTGCGGAAGAGCCAGTTTCGACTCCAGAGTCCGGGCCGAGGGCTTCCTGGCTGTTTGCGGAAGAGCCAGTTTCGCCTCCAGAGTGCGGGCCGAGGGCTTTCTGGGTGTCTGCCGTCGCGGCCTCGATCCTGCACAGTCGATCGGGCGTGGTCCGATACGCCAAAGTAGGGGCCGCGAGAAGGCGCTACTATGACCGAGGACGAAGGCGAGGAGGAGAAGGAAGAACCGACGACGTACGACCCGGGCGCCCCGACGCCGCCCGCAGATGAACCGCCGCTCCGGTCGACGGCACCCCAGAGCGAGTACACGATGGGGCAGGTCGGCTTCGGCGTCTTCGTCCTCCTCGTGGGCGTCGCGCTCACCTTCGGATTGCCCCTGATGATGGGCTAACCCGTCTCCGACAGATCCCCGCCGTCCCCTTCTTCAGTCCAGTTCGCGCTCAATGACGCTCCGGAGGGCCTCGATCTCCGCGGCGTCGAGTGCGATCGACTCCCCGTTGACCTCGATGGCGAGTCGACCGCTCGCGTCGCTCGTCCCGATCCGGTGGACGGGCGCGACGTCCTCGAAGGCCTCACCGACAGCCGCCGGATCCGTCGTCTCGAGGACGACCCGTCCTGGCTGCTCGTGGAAGAGCACCTCGGGGGGCATCGCCTCCCCGACGAGTTCGACAGCGGCGCCGCGTCCGTCACCGACCATCTCCGCGAGCGTGACCCCGAGACCGCCGTGGCTCACGTCGTGGGCGGCCCGGACGTGGGGCGCGTCGACCACGGCTGCGAGGGTCTCCACGAAGGGAGCGGGCGCTTCCGGGAGCGTCGGAAACCGGTCGCTACCGCCGAACTGGGCGAGGTACTCGGATCCACCGAGCCGGGCGGGCTCGCCGGCCAGCGTCCGGTCGCCGACGACCACGACCTCGCCATCGCCCCGGAAGGAGAGCGGCGGGACCTCGTAGCTCACTTTCGTCCCCACCATGGCGAGGGTGGCCGTCGGCGGGATCGGCCCCGCTTCGGAGTCGTTGTAGAGGGAGACGTTCCCGCCGACGACGGGGACGTCGAGCGTCTCGCACATGTCGGCAAGGCCGTCGACGATGCTCGCGAAGCCGTCGTAGACCGCCGGCGTCTCGGGATTGCCGCCATTGAGGCAGTCCACCGCCGCCAGCGGGGTCGCTCCCTTTGCGGCGAGGTTGGTTGCGTTCTCCAGGGCGACGGCACGGGCCCCATCGTATGGTGCGACGGCCGTCCAGTTCGGTTCCGAACCAGCGGAAATGGCGAGCCCGACTTCCGCCTCGCGGACCGCGATGAGCGCGGCGTCGTCGCCCGGCCGGCGGGCCGTCCGGACCTGGACCTCGTGGTCGTACTGGCGGTAGACCCACTCCTTGCTCGCGGTGTTCGGGCTGCCCACGACGGCCTCGACGGCCGCCCCGAGGTCCACTTCGGGCAGCGACCGCTCGGGCGCCGGCGGTGACTCGGTCGGCAGTTCGTTCGGGGGCGCCCCCTCGCCGAGAAAGTGTCCGTCGACGTCGACGACGGTCTCGCCCTCGAAGGCACAGACGTAGTTGCCCTCGGTCACCTTGCCGATGTCTGCACAGCCGAGGTCGTACCGGTCGGCGATTTCCCGGACGCGGTCGACGTTCTCGGGGGCGACCTCGTAACACATCCGCTCCTGGGACTCGGCCAGGAGGATCTCCAGGGCGTTCATGTTCGGCTCGCGTTGGTGGACCCGGTCGAGTTCGATCCGGGCGCCGAGACCGGCCTTGGCCACCATCTCGGAGGAGGCGCCGCCGAGCCCCGCAGCCCCGAGGTCCCGGGCGGACTCCACCAGGCCCTCGTCGAGCAGAACCTCGCTGGCCTCGATCAGGAGCTTCTCGGTGTAGGGGTCGCCCACCTGGACCGCGGGGCGGTCCTCGGTTTCGGCGTCTTCCGCGAGGTCCTCGCTGGCGAAGGAGGCACCACCGAGGCCGTCCCGGCCCGTGGCGTTCCCGACGAGCACGAGCCTGTTCCCGGGGTCTCGCGCCTCGGCCGTGAGGAGGCGGTCCGGATCGTCGATCAGGCCGACGCAGGCGACGTTGACGAGGGGGTTGCCCTCGTAGTCCTCGTGGAAGGCGACACTCCCGGTCACCGTCGGCACGCCGATGCAGTTGCCGTAGTGGGAGATCCCCTCCACGACGCCTTCGAAGAGGTAGCGGGAGTGCTCCCGGCCGAAGTCGCCGAAGTAGAGGCTGTCGCCGAGCGCGATTGGATAGGCACCCATCGAAAGCGTGTCGCGGACGATCCCGCCGACGCCGGTCGCGGCGCCGTCGAACGGGTCGACGTAGGAGGGGTGGTTGTGGCTCTCGATCCCGAGCGTGACGTAGACCTCATCGGCCTCGTTCGAGGTCGGCAGCGCGACGACCGCGGCGTCGTCCCCGGGCCCGACGACGACCTGGTCCCCATCGGAGTCGAATGCCGTAAGCAACTGCCGGGAGGAGCGATAGGCGCAGTGCTCGCTCCAGAGGTTCTCGAACAGCGCGGCCTCGGCGGCCGTCGGTTCCCGCCCGAGTTCCTCGACGACGAGTTCCCGGTCGGCCTCGGCGAGGGTCATTACCGGTGGCTTACTACAGGTCGGCTAAATCGCTTTCCATGCCGACCGCCCACCTGATAGGTTGTCGGATTGGCTCCAGGGTGGGGGAGGGTGGCAGGGAGCGCGAGGCCCTCGCAATCCCGGGTCTCAGGGTTCGGTCAGATACAGCGAGTAGACGATGATCCCGAAGCCCACCGCGATAAGCGAACTCTCGATGAGCAGCCCGACTTCGATGGGCGTGCCGAGGACGAGGTCTGCAACGCCGGCGAGCAGCGAGCCGACGGTGATGAGCCCGAACCCGGCCGAGAGGGCCCGAAGCGATCGGGCCCCGGTCCGGCGGTACGCCCGGTACCCCAGGTAGGTGATCAGTCCTCCGAGAAGCAACGTTACGGTCTTGACGGCGGTGATGACGACTGGCGAGGCGATTGACTCGAGCGAACTCATGTTTCCTTTCGCACCTCCGACCAGAGGTCAGCGAGGCGTTCGTCGGCCGTCCGCGGACGCCGAGCGACGTCGACGTCGAACTCATGGGCCTCCGTCAGGCCGATGACGACCTGTTCGAAAGCGACGCTGTACCGGCTGGCGTGCTGGCCGTCCGGCCTGATTTCCACCCCTTCCTCGAGGAGCGAGGCCGCCGTCAGCAGATCGAGCTTCCGGTACGTCGTCGACAGCGGCACGCCCGCTGCATCCGAGATCTGGTCCGCGGTCATCGGGTGATCGAGCACGGTCACGATCGCCCGGCAGTCCGGATCATCGAGCGCGTCGAGAATTTCCTGCAGGTCCGGCGACTCGTCTTCGGAAAACGGGTCACGGACCATCTCACCGTAACTCACCACTGGAGTGCATAAAACGGCACCGACGTGGAGCGATGGTTGCGCCGTCCTTCGGGTAATCGGTGGCGTCGAAGGGAGAGAGACGACGGCGCGGATCAGTGGCGTCGAAGGGAGAGAGACGACGGCGCGGATCAGTGGCGTCGAAGGGAGAGAGACGACGGCGCGGATCAGTGGCGTCGAAGGGGAGTAGAGGGTCGGGACGGGGAATGTCGGGAGCGACCGCGGCGGGGCTATTCGACAGGATTGTTTGGACGCCGCCACCTGAGCAAGATGGCGAATATGACCGGGGAGAGGAATCCAAGCCCGAGCATCGCGAGCAAGGTCTCGGCCGCCATCGGGTCGCCGGCAGTCTCGCCTGGCGTGTCCATTTCGCCTTCTCCCTCGTCGCCGCCATCGGCCGGTTCGATCTCGATGATCCGCGTCGGGTAGTCGTCGCCGACCACGATGGCGCCTTTCATGCCCAGGGCCTTGTGGGGATCACAGTAGTACCTGTAGACGCCCGCTTCCCCGAACTCGTGTTCGAAGGTCGCCCCGGCCTCGCCCTTCAATTCGCTCCCGAACGCGTCGCCGTCCTCGTGGAGGACGTTGTGCTGGCCCCCTTCGCCGGTCCACTCCCAGACCACCGTCGTCCCGGGCTCGATCTGGACCGCCGCCGGCCCGAAGGCGAAGTTCCCGTTGTTCCCCGCTGCCCCCACCTCGACCGTGACCTCGTCCTGCCCACGCAGGTCCGTCAACTCCTCGTCGTAGTTACTCACGTCCTCGAGGTAGCCGTCGAAGTCCGGGACCTCCCTCCCCGTGGGCGTCGGCTCGGCCGTCGCCGTCCCCTCGCCGTCCTCTGATTCCTGGGCGGTTGCCGTCCCGCTGGCTGCCGCGGTGCCGGCGGCGAGTGCGCCCGTCCGGAGGAACCCCCGGCGGGATAGCCCGTCCCCGTCGTGCTGGGTGCTCATGCCCCACTCTCAACCTCCCATAGGGGATAAATCCGCTTGTTCCGCTGTCGACCTTGCGTGTCAATCCCTCTCAAAACTCCGTCTCCGTGTCGCTCCCGGGCCCCCTGGGCAGGACTCACTGGGCAGTCCCGACCGAACGGGTCCGGAGACCCCGGGACGATCCGGGGGTCTTTTGACCTGTGGGTGCCAATTTGGAGTGTGCTCACGGTCGAGCTCCACGTCCACTCGGCCCACTCCTACGACGGTCGGGATCCCGTCGAGGCCCTCCTCGAGCGGGCAGCCGCCGTCGACCTCGACGCCATCGCGGTGACTGACCACGACACAATTGAAGGGAGCCTGGAGGCCGTCGAGGCGGCATCCAGGTACGGCCTGGTGGCGATCCCCGGGATGGAGGTCTCGAGCGCGGCCGGTCACGTCCTCGCGCTCGGGGTCGAGAACGCGATCACGCCGGACCTCCCCTTCGGTGAGACCGTCGACCGCATTCACGAGCGGGGCGGCATCGCGGTCGTCCCACATCCCTTCCAGAAGTCCCGTAGCGGGGTGCTCGCCAAGATCACCGAGGCCGAACTCGCGGCAGCGGACGCGATCGAGGTCTACAACTCCCGGTTGCTGACCGGCCGAGCCAACCGCCGAGCTGCCCGGTTCGCCCGACGCCGGAACCTCCCGATGACCGCGGGGAGTGACGCCCACATCAGCGAGATGGTCGGCCAGGCGACGACCAGCGTCGACGCCGAGGACCGCTCCGTCGGGGCGATACTCGAGGCAATCCGCGAGGGGCGGACGACCGTCGAGGGCACCAGGACGCCCTGGCACATCAGCTTCCGCCAGGCCGCCGGTGGGGTGCGACGGCGGATTCTTGCGCGCTTCTCGCGCCTGCTCGAGCGCGGGTGACAAATTCGGGCGTGCACAAGCGAGGAGCACGCGTTACAATTCGGGCGTGCACAGGCGAGGAGCACGGGTTATAATTCGGGCGTGCACAGGCGACGAGGACGGGTGACAATTCGGGCGTGCACAGGCGACGAGGACGGGTGACAAGTCGGGCGATTGCGAGGGTCCGGACCTGTTGCGGGTGAGCCCGCGCCCGCCTGGTCAGCGAGCCGGTGACTGCCCACCGACTGACCGACCTCACTCAGGCGTCGGGTCCGTCGGCGACCGTTTCGATCGCCCGTTGCCCGGCATCACTGATGTCCGCGGGGAGGTAGCTCGCCGTCCGGAGGTCAGCGGGCGTGAACCACTCCCAGTCTGTCGCCGGCTGTTCGCCATCGGCGGGATCGATTTCGCGCGAATCGACCGCCCCGTAGTAGACGAAGTCGACGTGCTGGTGGGCGACCGATCCGTCCGACCGCTCGTCGATGTCCTCGAGGAGGAAGTGCTGCGGTTTCGGGATCGACCGCGCCGTCTCGGAGGATAGCTCGCCCGACCGCGCGACCAGGTCCACCGCCAGCCCGAGTTCCTCTCGCGCTTCCCGCGAGGCGGCCTCGTGGGGGAGTTCGTCCCGGTCGATGTGGCCGCCGGGCGGAAGCCACATCTCGAGGCGATCGTGGTGGTGGAGGGCGGTTGCGCCGTCGTGGACGACGTAGACCGTGGCGACGAAGTGGCGCGTCGTCTCCATGCCTGGGGCACGGCCGGCATGGTGGTCGCTCTTTCGATAGCGCTTCAGCGAGCGGGCGGTGGGAGCCGCTCCACCGGGCCTCGGCCTACATGTTCGGCAGGCCTTCTTTGGCCTCGAGGAGTTCGTGGTACCGGTTGCGGATGGTGACCTCGGAGATGTTGGCGACCTGGCTGACCTCGTTCTGGGTCACCTTCTCGTTGGTGAGCAGCGAGGCCGCGTACACGGCGGCGGCCGCCAGCCCGACCGGAGACTTCCCCGAGTGGACACCCTGCTGTTTCGCGTTCTGGAGGAGTTCTCGGGCGCGCCGTTCGACCTCCTCGGAGAGGCCCAGGTCCGAGACGAACCTGGGGACGTAGCTCTCGGGATCGGCGGGCTGGATCTCCAGGTTGAGTTCCCGCACCACGTACCGGTAGGTGCGGGCGATTTCATCCTTCTCGACCCTGGACACGTTGGTTATCTCGTCCAGGCTACGGGGTGTCCCAGCCTGGCGCGCCGCTGCGTAGAGGGCGGACGTCGAGACGCCCTCGATGGACCGGCCGGGCAGGAGGTCCTCGTCGAGCGCGCGGCGGTAGATGACACTCGCCGTTTCCCGGACGTTCTCCGGGAGGCCCAGGGCAGACGCCATCCGGTCGATCTCGCCGAGTGCCTGCTTGAGGTTGCGTTCCTTGGAGTCCCGCGTCCGGAAGCGCTCGTTCCAGGTGCGTAGCCGCTGCATCTTCTCTCGCTGGCGCGAGGAGAGGGCATTGCCGTACGCGTCCTTGTCCTGCCAGCCGATGTTCGTCGACAGGCCCCGGTCGTGCATCATCTCCGTCGTCGGGGCCCCGACCCGTGACTTCTCGTCCTTCTCGCCCGCGTCGAAGGCTCGCCACTCCGGTCCGGGGTCGATCTCGTCCTCGTCGACGACGAGGCCACAGTCCTCGCAGACGGTCTCGCCCCGGACCTCGTCCGAAACGAGCGTCCCGCCACATTCCGGACAGACTAGCTGCTCCTGGGACTCCTGTTGCTCCTCGTCCTCCTGGCTCTCTCGTTCTCGTGTGCGCGTGTTGTGTCTCGTGGAGGTGTCGGTCATTGTCTGAAACAGGCGGGCGTGAGGCCCGGAAAACGCTGTTCCAGCTATTCTGTTGTAACTACGCCAACTTAAATCTTCCGGCTGTCTACGCCCCGCTCGTGGCCGCTCCGTATTACTTTCGTTATTTATCATGTTGAATGCAACCGTCGATCGGCAGCCAGGACGGCTCGGGACAGGTCGGGACCCCGCCTCCTGAACCAGGGACGTGTTGGGAGTAGCGGACGGAGAACGCCCCCTTCCGCTCGCCCGTCCGGGGCTCGCTCACGGGTCCCAGTGCTCCCCGTTCGCTCAACCCGAGACTCTCGCTGCCGCCCGGGTCACTGCGTTCCCCGGGCGGCCCGGCCGAGGTCTCCCTTCGGTCCACCTCGCGCCACTCGAGTCTCGCAGTCGCTGCGCGCGCTCACTCCGTTCGCGTGCTTGGGTCGCGCGAACGGGCGAGCGGTCGCGCCTTTTCAGTCCCACCCATGGCTCCTGTCTCAATCCAAGCGACTGCGGTCGGGTGGGTAGCCCTGCCGGGTTGGAATGAACGGGGCCGTTCGCTCCGTGACGGCGGGCGACGTAAGCATTGCGAGACCGGCGGTCCCGCTTGCAGCCGACGCCTGCGGCGTCGGCGACACCGCAGGGCCGACGGCCCGAGGAGCGCAACGACTGCGAGGGCGACCGAAGGGAGCCCTCGAGATGAGCGAACGGCGAGTGTCGCGGGCCGTGAGTGAGCCCCCCGTCCGGCGCGAACGGGGGCTTTCTATTCCCTGATTACTTTCGATTCGTTGCTTACTCATTATGCGGGGTCCTATCGAAATCCTTACCGCCGGGCCGTGCGGTCCACCGGTATGAGCGATTCAGCCGTCGACACCGCGGAGGTCCGCCACGTGGCCAACCTCGCCCGGATCGACCTCGACGACGAGGAGGTCGAGCGGTTCACCGACCAGTTCGGCGACATCCTGGATTACTTCGAGACTCTCGAGGAGGTCCCCGAGGTCGAGGCGGAACCGGACCTAACGAACGTGATGCGCCCCGACGAGGAGCGGGAGTCTCTGGACCGCGAGGACGCACTCGCGAACGCCCCCGAGGTCGAGGACGGCTTCTTCAAGGGGCCGAAGGTCTCCTGAGCGATGGCGACCGAGTACAACGGCTACGTCACCAGGCAGGTCATCGAGGGTGCCGAGGAGGGCCCACTCGCCGGTGTCACCGTCGCGGTCAAGGACAACATCTCGACGGCAGGTGTCCGGACGACCTGCGGCTCGGCCATGCTCGAGGACTACGAACCGCCCTACGACGCCACGGTCGTCCGACGGCTGAAGGACGCGGGTGCGACCATCCCCGGGAAGACCAACATGGACGAGTTCGGGATGGGCACGACGACGGAGACCTCGTCCTTCGGGCCGACGGACAACCCCGCAGCCCCCGGACACGTTCCCGGGGGGTCCTCCGGCGGCTCCGCTGCAGTCGTCGCCGCGGGCGACGCGGATCTGGCGCTGGGCTCGGACACGGGCGGATCGATCCGGTGTCCCGCCGCCTTCTGTGGCGTCGTCGGGATCAAGCCCACCTACGGCCTGGTTTCCCGGTACGGCCTGGTGGCCTACGCGAACTCCCTCGAACAGATCGGGCCGATCGCCCCGTCGGTGGTGGAGGCCGCCGACCTCCTCTCGGTGATCGCCGGGCCTGACGACCGGGACGCGACGACCCGCGAGGCCGGCGAGGAACTGGCCGCTGTCGAGGTCGCCCCTGAGGCCGAAGACCCCTACGACTTCGGCGCCGCCGCGACGGGGGACGTCGACGGCCTGGAAATCGGGATCCCGGCGGAACTCCTCGACGGCGCCGACGAGGCGGTCGTGACCACCTTCCGGGCGGCCGTCGCCGACCTCGAGGCCAGGGGCGCGCGGACTCGCGAGGTCGCGTTACCCGCACTCGAGCACGCGGTCCAGGCGTACTACGTCATCGCGATGTCCGAGGCGTCCTCGAATCTCGCCCGGTTCGACGGCGTCCG
>JAZKTI010000093.1:0-9363 GCA_036625635.1 Haloarculaceae archaeon | reverse complement strand
AGGTGCGGGTGCTGGCCTGGCGGAATGAAAGGTCGAGGCCCGGTCGCGCGTGGTAGCGACGTAAGCACCGCAGGCCCGAGCGCAGCGAGGGCCGAGGAGCGCAACGAGCTAGCTCGCGCGACCGGGCCGAGGGCGTTCTGGCTGGTTGCGGTGACGCCGGTCGTACCTCTCGGAACCGGGCCGAGGGCGTTCTGGCTGGTTGCGGTCGCGGTATCGGTTCCTGCTCCAGAGAGCGAGCCGAGCGTATTCGGGCCGCTTGCCGAGCAGCGATTCGAGCTGGTCGCTCCACACCAGCGGAGCGAGGCCGCCATTCTCCCCCCGTAGCGGTGGATTCCGCTCAGGTCGTACCCCAGGATCGCTTCGCCGGCCGCCACGGCGATCCGGCCGACGGCCTCGGGTGTTCGCGCGTCCATCAACTCCCGCGTCGCCGCGTGGAGCGGCCGCAACTGGCGCTGGTGTTCCCTGCTCTCGGAGCCGTCGCGGAACATGCCCACGGCGCGGGTCTCCTCGCCCTCCTCGAATACCGGCGCGTGTATTTCGACCGGGAATCGGGTCCCGTCGGCGGTTTCGACCTGGAGGTCGGAGCCGTCAGGGAGTTCCGCGAATAGCCAAGGCCCTTGCGGACGTGGCGCTGGAAAATCTCGCGGTACGCACTCGCGTCCACGTCCGGGTGCAGGTCCCACTGGGTCATCTCCAGGAACACCTCGCGCTCGCAGGTCACTCGGTCGACCGCTTCCTGGCTCACGTCCACGATGTCGCCGCCGACGATGTCCGCGACGACCACCCGGTCGGGAATTCTTTCGAGTGTGGACCGGCACCGTTTTTGTACTTCGGCAGGGGCGGAGACGTCTCTGACGACGGCGATGAGGCGGGAGAGGCCGTCCAGCTCCAGGGGGCTCAGGGTTACCTCGAACGGGAAGGCCCTCCCGTCATGGCCTAGTCCCCGCAGGGCGAGGTCTGCGACGTCAACCGACTCCGCTGCTTGCCGGCCCAGTTCCTCATTGTCGGGGTAGTCGGCCCCGTCCCGGGTCGTAAGCAGCACTTCGAAACTCTTGCCGAGGACCGCACCGGGCTCGTATCCAAAGACGTCGGCCACTTGGTCGTTTGCGTCGGTGATGAGTCCGGTTGGGTCGCGAAGGAGTACGGCGTCGTGGGCGAGCTCGTGGGTATTCATCCGTTGGAGGACTCCGTGAGCCCCGGCGTATTCCCTGGGCCTGTTGAATAAAAATACCAGCAATTTCGGCGGTTGGTATTGCCCAGAGTTGGTCATTCTACCAATTCTCCCACCGCTCCGGCCGCTCGATCTGAACGGTACCGGGCGGCCGTGACCTGATTCGCCAGGCTAAAACCCGTGGACGCCCCATAGGGTCGCAGTGAACGTCACGGTCGAACTCGTCGGGACGGAGACCCGGACCGTCCAGGTGTCCGAAGACGCGACCTACGCCGACCTCCTGGCCCCCTTGGACGTGAACCGACACGAGGTCTCGGTGATGGTCGACGGCCGTCCCGTCCCGGAGGATCGATCCGTCGAGGGCGACGTCGAGACGGTCCGCGTCGTCAGGATCGTCCGGGGCGGGTAGTCGCGCCATGCCGGGCCTCGTCGTTGGTAGCGCCTTCGCCCGGTCGCCCCCCTTCTCCCAGCCACCCAAGCCGTCCGAGGGGAGGGACGCCAAACCCCCCGTCGAATGTACCAATCACGAGGCTCAGTCACTCTCTGTCTTTCCCCGTCTGATTGTATGATTCCCCCACATTCCGCCGTCATTCACACACTCCGCCGTCATTCACACACATGCCGCCGTCATGTACAAACACACCGCCGGCCTCCCCAACACCTCGCCCGCATCCCCAGACGCCCGCCGGCCCCACCTGGGGGTGACACTTGATGTCGCCAGTCCGCAGGGCGGGTCCACCCGACCGGGCCCCGCTGGGCAACGTGCTCGATGGGGCGGCGCTCGCGGTGAACCACGAGGACCTGGTCGATCGGCTCCTCGCCGAGGACGTCTATCTCTTCGAGGCGGATGGCCCGGTCCTCGGTGCACTCGTCGTCCAACCGCCGACGGAGGGAGTCACCGGTACCAGCGGGACCACTGGCACCGACGGGAATAGTGGCGGTGGCGAACCAGTTCGGATCGCGGCAATTGCGGTCCGGCGACGTCGCCGCGGCCAGGGGATCGGGACGGCCCTGATTGAGGCTGCTGCGGCCGAAATCGGGACGCTCGTCGCCGAGTTCGACGCGGATCTGGTCCCGTTCTACGGGCACCTCGGCTTCGAACTCGAGCCCATCCCCGGCGGTCGGTGTCGGGGCCGTCTCCAGGCTCAGACCGGCGCTCCCGAATGACGGCCGCTGTCGTCGGCAGGCATCCGCCGACGGCCGACGGTCACGAGGCCGGGACCCGCCTGATCACAGGTTCGGGGTCGTCAGATACGGCGGAGAGTCGATTCGCCAACTGTCTCGAACTCCGCCCCATTACGCGGTGTTCGCAGCCCCCGTCGGTCGGGTACCGTCGCTCCAGAGGGTGGCCGGGCGTCCCGGAAAGGATGGGCGGAGCAGTGTGACTGCAGCCCGGGACTGCAATTGCCACTGTGCGCGACCTGGTACTTAAACTTTCGTCGGACGCGAGTGCCGAAAAACCGCCAGATAGCAGCGTGATGACGCGGGTCAGACGGGTGCGTGCCGGGCGTCGAACGCGCGGGCACATTCTCCCCCGTCGGGGGCGGCTGGCACGGGCGGGTCAGGCGTCGCTCACGCGACCGGGGCCTGTGTGGGGGTTGGCAGAGATGGCGGAGAGAAGAAGCCTGCCGGTGCGAGCCGGCTTAGCGTTCGTCGACGGACTCGAAGTCCCGGTCCAGGTCGTCGGTGTAGCGACTCCTGGGGCGGATGAGGCGGTTGTCCTCGGTGTACTCGAGCACGTGCCCGATCCAGCCGCCCGACCGAGCCATCGCGAAGATGGGAGTGTACAGGTCGATCGGGATGCCGAGTTTGTGATAGACCGACCCCGAATAGAAGTCGACGTTGGGCGCGATGCCCTTCTGGGGCAGCATGACCTCGTCGGTGAGGTACTCCTCGATGGTGCTGGTGTACTCCAGCCACTTCGTCTCGCCGTCCTCCTCGGAGAGGTCCTCGAGTTTGTGCTGGAGGATCTCCGCCCTGGGGTCCTTGGTCCGGTAGACGCGGTGGCCCCAGCCGGGGATCCGCTCGCCGTTCTCGCGGGTCTCTCTGACCCAGTCGATGACCTCCAAGTCGGACTCGTCGATGTCCTTGAGCGTCTCCATGACGTCCTGGTTGGCGCCACCGTGGAGGGGGCCGGAGAGTGCGCCGATCCCGCCGGTGACGGCCGAGTAGAGATCCGCGAGCGTGCTGGCGATCACCATCGCGGTGAACGTGGAGGCATTGAGCCCGTGGTCGGCGTGGAGGATGAGCGCCATGTCGAAGGTCTCCTCGGCGACCGGTCTGGGCTCCTCGCCGGTCAGCATGTAGAGGAAGTTCGCCGCGTGGCTGAGGTCCTCGCGGGGCTCGATGGGTTCCGCACCCCGACGGCACCGGTCGTAGGCCGCGATGATGGTTGGGAACTGGGCGACGATGCGCCGTGCCATCCGGCGGGCTGCCTCGCGGTCCTCGGGGTCCGCGTCGGGCTCGGGTTCGTTCGCCGAGAGCATCGAGACGCCCGTCCGGAGGGCTGCCATCGGGCGCTCGTCAGCCTGCGCGAGCGCGTCGAGGGTGTCCAGGACGGCGTCGTCGACGGTCCGCTCGGTCGCCATCGCCCCCGCGAAGGACTCGAGTTCGTCTCGGGTGGGGAGGTCGTCGTTCCAGAGGAGATAGAGGACCTCCTCGTAGCTCGCGTTCGCCGCGAGGTCCCCGATGTCGTACCCGCGATAGACCAGCCGGCCGGCCTCGCCGTCAATGTAACTCATCCCCGACTCGGCGACGAGCACACCCTCGAGCCCCTTCCGGAGTTCCTCTGTCATACCCCTCGTTTCCCTCGTGCAGGAAAAAACGTTACCGTTTCCGGCGTCGTGGCCACCAACTCCCAGGCCAAATGACTGTTCGTTCGTTCACACCGCTTCGATATACCGTTCTGTTTGTCACATTATTTGCCGGACGACACCAACTGGCCCCCGGCCGGGCAACGTTTTTGCGTCGGCCCGCCGGAGGAGCGGACATGGGCGCTCGGGAAGTCGAGTACGAGCCGGTGAGTGTGAAGGCGGTGCTCGCGGAGATGAAGGACACCGCCGAATTACTCATCGACCTCTCCTACTCGGCGGTCCTCCTGGGCAGCGACGACGTCGCCGCGGAGGTTCTCGAACTCGAGGAGAAGATGGACGTCCTCCAGTTGCGGGCCCGGATGAGCATCATGCTCGCGGCCCGCTCGCCGGAGGACGTGGAGGCCCTCGCGCCGGTCCTGGGCGTGGTTGGGGCCGCCGAGAAGATCTCCGACGCCGCCGGCGACATTGCCAAGGTCGTCCTCCAGGACATCGGCCTCCCCGAGGCGATGCGAGCGGCGCTTCCCGAGGCCGTCGAGACCCTCGTCCGGGCCGAGGTCGCACCCGACGCCGAACTCGCCGGGCGGACCCTCGGCGCGTTGAACCTCGAGACCGAGACCGGGGTGCGGGCGCTGGCGATCCGGCGAGCCGGCGACTGGCTCCTCAGTCCGTCCGCCGAGACCGCCCTCGAACCGGGCGACGTCGTGCTCCTCCGGGGCCCCGAGACGGGCATCGCGACGGTCTATCCCGACGTGACGGGCCGAGCGTACGAACCGCCGCCCCCGCGTGCGGACAAGAGCGAGGACCTCGACCGCGCCGTCGAATCCATCGTCCTGATGAAGGACATGGGCGAACTCGCGGTCGATCTGGCCTACGGCGCGGTCCTGTTCGACTCCGAACCGGTCGCCCGCGAGGTCCTCGAACTCGAGGCGGAGGTCGACGCCCTCCAGTCACGGTTCGAGGCCTGGACCCTCCAGGCCGCAGGCCGCGCCGAGGACCCGGTCTCGCTCCGTGGACTGGTGCACCTGGCCCAGGCCACCGAGATCATCTCCGACGCGGCCCTCGAGATCAGCGAGGGCGTCCTCCGCGGACTCGGCGCCCACCCGGTCGTCGAGGAGGCGGTCCTGGAGAGCGACGAGGTTATCGTCCGCGGAACCGTCGAGGCGGGCAGCCAGCTGGCCGGCGAAACCCTGGCGGCCCAGGACGTCAAGACCCGGAGCGGAATGCGGATCATCGCCGTCCGGCGGGTCGGGGTCGAGGCCGGCGACTCCGCCTGGGTCCTCCAGCCCGGTCCCGAGACGGCACTCCAGCCCGGCGACGTCTACCTCGCGAAGGGCACCCGCGACGGCGCACAGCGCCTCGAAGAACTGGCGAGTGCCGACTGAGCGGGACGGCTTGGCCGGCATACAAGCCGGTCTTGCCCGTTGTGTACCCTCTCCTGGCCGTCCGGGGGCCCCTTGAACGGCACACACCCACCAGTCTTGACCGTCTTCGACACCCTCCTGGCGGTCTGGGGCCCCTTGTTTGGCACACGCCCGCTGGTGTTCCCCTCAGTCGGCGTTCGCCCGGCGCTCTTCGACCTGCCGTCCGACCGGGCGGCCTGCATTGCGCCCCTTGCGATCAGTGCTCGGTTCCCGCCGGCACGTCGCCCTCGCTAGCGCTCCGGAGCGACCAGCAGGCCGCCGTCGTGGCGAGGCCGGTCAGGGCAGCGAAGATGGCGAGTCCTGGAGCGCCGGGTCCGAGCAGCAGGAGCGCGCCGAAGCCGAGGAGCGGCCCGATCCCGTAGACGGCCGAGACGGCCGTCGGCGAGGCCAGCAGTGCCGCCCATGCCTGCAGGCTGTGCCCGAGGGAGACCAGGCCGGCTCCCACGAGGAAGAGGGCGGGAACGATCGTATACTGGGGCCAGGGCCGAGAGAGGAGGAGGGTGAGGTCGAGGGCGGCCAGGTCCGCGAGTACGAGCGCGCCGGAAACCAGCAGCGGACCGGCAGCCAGGGCCACCGGCCGGATTGGCGTCGACCGCTTGTACCGCGTGTGGATGGCCCAGGCCCCGCCGAGGGAGAGGAGCGGCGCCCAGGGGAGCAGGAGACCGGCGACGGCCGCGGCTGTCGAATCGGCGCTCGGACCGCTGCCTGTCGCGGCCCCGCTTTCGACGACCCCGCTGCCGAGGCCCCCGCTGGCGACGAGCCCGAGCGCCGCCGCGGCGCCCAGCCAGGCGAGCCCGCCGAGGAGTCCGACCGACGCCCCGCGACGGACGAGACTCGCCGGGTGGACGGTGAGCGCGAGCGCCCGCCGCCCTGTCAGGACGCTCGCCGCGAGGATGGTCGTCGAGACGAAGACCACGAATGTCAGCCCGAGGTAATAGGGCAGCGGCTGGCGGAGCCGGCCGCCCGCGTGGAGGCCAAGGAACAGCAGTGTCACGACCACGCTGAGGACGAGGCCGACGACCACGGCGACGCGGGCGTTCCGCGGCACCTCGAGTGCCCGGAGGAGCGCCTCGCGACCGTCGGCATCGGCCTCATCGGTGGGCGGTGACGACACACCTGTGCTTCCCTCGCCAGCGGCAAAGCCGCGTCGGTCCGGCGGGAATGCCAGCTCCTCCCAGTTGCCGTGATCCGCTGTGGAGCCCACAGCAGTACCCGCGTAGCACCCGCCTTGTACCCGTGTGGCACCCGCGTGGAACCGACCCGAGCGAGGGCATTCTGGGCAGAGAGGGACGACGGGGGGGGGGACGCCGCCACCTGTCGAGGCTGTGGCGCCACCCATAGCACCACGGCGCGGTCCGTCGACCGGTCTCGGGCCGGGCTGGTCAGGTCGGCGGGCCGGGGGCAATCGAACCGCCTAAGACGGTGGGCCTATCCACGTGTCGTAATGACCAGTCTCGGGACGGCTGTGGCCGCTCCTGGCGAGGTCGACACGGGTCGCCTTCCGCTCGGCGAGACCCGGGACGGGGGCGAGTTCGGAATCCCGGTCGCCGTCATCAACGGAGCCGACACGGGGAAGACCCTCTTCCTGCAGGCGGCCAGCGACGGGGACGAACTCAATGGCGTCGGCGTCGTCCGGCGCGTCGTTCCCCGGCTCGACCCCGCGGCCCTGGCAGGGACGGTCCTCGTCGTCGGCGTCGCGAATTACTTCGGCTACCAGGTCGCCGAGCATCGCAACCCGATCGACGACACGAAGCTCAACCGCGCCTATCCCGGCGACGAAAGCGGAACGTCCTCCGAGCGCATCGCTGCGGCCACGTTCGACGTGGCCCGCCGGGCTGACATTATCCTCGACCTCCACCAGGGCTCGACCTCGCGGATGATCGACGAGGTCCGGGTGCGGTGTGGCACCCGCCACCGGCTCCACGACGAGTGTCTCGAACTCGCGAAGGTCTTTGACTGCGGGTACGTCCTCGACCAGAAGGGGCCGGACGGGCAACTCGCCCGGGCCGCGCCGGACGAGGGCATCCCGACGGTCGACCCGGAACTGGGCGGCTCCGTCGGCTGGGACGAGGAGAGCATCCAGACCGGTGTCGAGGGCGTCTTCAACGTCCTCGGGTACTACGACTTCCTTTCAGAGACCGTCGATCCGAGGGTCCAGACCCGCGCCGGCGGCTTCGAGCAGTATGCGGCCCCGGCGGGCGGCCTCGTCGACTTCGACGTCGCCCTCGGGGAACGGGTGACCGAGAGCGACCGTCTCTTCACCGTCTCCACCGTCTTCGGGGACGTCAGCGGGTCGGTTACGGCCGACACCGACGGCGTTTTCTGGCGGTGCCGCCGCCTCCCGAGCGTGGCCACGGGGGAGTACGTCTGCTCGCTCGGCACCGAACTCGACGAGTACTGACCGTGGCCCCGGGCCTCTCCTGTCCTGCCTGCGGCCGCGATGCGGTGCCGGAGAGCGACTGGCGGTGTTCCTGCGGCGCCCCGCTCGAGTTCACCGAGCCACTCGGCCCAGCGGCGGACGCCGAGGCGCCGGCACCCGAGGGCTTCCACCGCGACCGTGGAGTCTGGAGCCTCGACGGGTACCTTCCCGACGTCGCTCGGGCGAACCGGGTCTCGCTGGGTGAGGGCTGGACGCCACTGATCGATCAGCCCGCGCTCGCGCCGGCAGCCTCGCTGGCAGCGACGTCGACTGCCGGGACGACAGCCGCGCCGACCACCGGGGCAACAGCCGGCTTGGCGGGCGGCGATCTCACCGTCAGTGTCAAGCTGGAGTACGTCTCGCCCACGGGGAGCTTCAAGGACCGCGGTGCGGCGGTCACGGTCGCCCTCGCGGCCGAGCTGGGCGTCGATCGCGTTCTCGAGGACTCCTCGGGCAACGCCGGGCGAGCCATCGCGACCTACGCCGCTCGCGCCGGCCTCGAGGCGCGGATCTACGTTCCTGCCGACGCCGCCACGAGCAAGGTCGCCGCCATCGAACGGACGGGAGCCGACGTCCGTCACGTCGACGGCGACCGCCAGGCTGTCACCGACGCCTGCGTCGAGGCCGTCGAGGACGGCGAGGGCTGGTACGCGAGTCACGCCTGGCACCCAGCGTTCTACGCCGGGACGGCCACGTTCGCCTTCGAGGTGGCGGCCCAGGCAGGCTGGTCGGTTCCCGACGCGATCGTGACGCCGGTGGGCCACGGGACGCTATTGCTGGGGGCGTTCCGGGGATTCCGGGCGCTTCGCGAGGCCGGGTGGACAGAGCGAGTCCCGCGATTGCTCGGCGTCCAGGCTGCAGGGGTCGCGCCGCTGGTGGCAGCTCGCCACGGGCACGCGGCTGCGGAGGCAGATTCCGGCCAGCCCAACGACGTCGCCGACGGCATCCAGGTCACTGTGCCCGCCCGTGAGGGCCAGATCCACGAGGCCCTGGACGCGACCGACGGTGACGTGATCGCCGCTGGGGCCGACGAGACGACCGAAGCTCGAGACGACCTCGCGCGGGCCGGGTTCCACGTCGAACCGACGAGTGCCGTCGCGCTGGCCGGCCTGGGCGAGTACGTCGATCGAGGGGTCTTGGCGTCTGATGCGGATGTCGTTGTGCCGTTGACCGGGACCGGGCTGAAAGGCTAAGGGAATCGGGACCGGTCGATTGCGTATTGCCCATTGGCCATCACCTCGCTCGCGGACGGAGACACGACCGCGACCGCAAATGCCACAAAAGCCCTCTCCACGCTCTCGAACGGAGACACGACCGCGACCGCAAATGCCACGAAAGCCCTCTCCTCGCTCGCGGTTCCTGTGGCGGATATCCTCAGTCGCTTCGCTCGGTCACCGGCTCGCTCCGCTCGCCGAGGGACTCACTCCGTTCGTCCCTCGAGCCACCGTCAGAGCAAGCTCTGACGAGCTCCCCCTCGGTCGCAGGCTCCCTCGGGGGAACCTCGTTCGCTCGCCGTGCTCGCTCACGAGGACGCCGGTT
>JAZKTI010000092.1:0-9377 GCA_036625635.1 Haloarculaceae archaeon | reverse complement strand
CCGGGCCTCGCCCTTTCATTCCACCAGGGATTCAGAAATCGAGTAGCCCTGAGCATCCGGAATCTATCCAGCTACTCGCAGGTTTCCACCCCTGGTGGAATGAAAGGGCGAACCTCGCTCGCGGTCGCTGAGCGGCCCCTATCCGACCGAGCGTAGCGAGGGAGGATATGTCGCTCAGCGACCGCGAGCGAGGTGAGGGCTTTCTGGCTGTCTGCGGTTGCCATCATAGTTCTAGCTACTCCAGAGAGCGAGGTGAGGGCTTTCTGGCTGTCTGCGGTTGCAGCGGCAGTCCCACATACTCCACAGAGAGAAGTAAGGACGTTCTGGCCGTCTGCGAAGGGGTCAGTCTCCCACCGCAAGCAAGGTGAAGCGAAAGAAACCAATCCCCGAATTCAATCAGAAACCATCGGAACCGCCCGAACGGGGAGATCACTCTCCATCAGGAGGTCGCGAGCGGTACTCCCGAAGACCACCTTCCCGACCGGAGACCGTTTCCGGATACCGATGAGGAACTCGTCGGCATCCCACCGGTCGGCTTCATCGAGGAGGTCCACGACCGGCTCGTTGCCCCGAATGAGCGATGAGCGCTTGTCCACCTGCCAGTCGTAGGCCGCATCGAACGCGTCCAGCGCCGCCTCGCCGTCGGAGACATCCTCTGCCGAGGTCTCGCCTCCGCCAACGAGGGAGTTGACCGTGTGGACGACGTCGTCGTCAGCCAGGTGCTGGTTGCAGTAGGCCGCGAGCTGTTCGGCGGTCGCCTCCATCTCGATCCCGACGAGGAGTCGCGTCATGGATCGATATCACCGGGTCGGGTGAAAAAGACAACGGCATCCCGCGTCGGACCCACATATTTTCGGGACTGAAGCTACGCCTGCGCGTCCCCTCGTTTTAGTATGAACGACGACCGGCTCGCGCGTAGTCGCGCCCTCCACCGTCGGACGGGCCGCACGTTCTACTACGCAACCCGCCTGCTCCCGCAACGAGTTCGCGATCCAACCTACGCCCTCTACGGGTTCTTCCGCGTGGCCGACGAAGTCGTCGACGGCGACGACGGGCCCGAGGACCCCGCGGCCCAGCGCGCTGCCCTCGATCGGCTCCAGCGACAGGCCCTCGGCGAGGAACCGAGCGAGGACCCCGCAGTCGACGCTTTCGCGCGGATCCGCCGGTCCCACGACATCCCCGCCGCTGAGATAGAAACCTTCGTCGATGCGATGAAGACCGACATCGACCGGGACCACTACGAGGACTTCGCCGCCCTCCGGGAGTACATGCGCGGTTCCGCAGCAGCCGTTGGCCACATGATGACAGCCGTAATGGATCCCAGAGATCACGCTGCGGCCCGCCCCCACGCCGCCGCCCTCGGCCAGGCCTTCCAGCTCACGAACTTCGTCCGGGACGTCCGGGAAGACGTCGAGGACCTCGGTCGGGTCTACCTCCCCCAGGAAACGCTCCGGCGCCACGGCGTCACCGCCGAGGACCTCGAGCGCGAATCGGCCAGCGACGGCCTGCGCAAGGCCGTCCGGGCGGAGATGCTCCGCGCCGAAGGGCTCTACCGGGAGGGGGTCCAGGGCATCGACCAGCTACCGCGGGACTGCCAGCTCCCCGTCCTCACCGCGGCCGTCCTCTACGCCGAGCACCACCGGCTGATCCGCGCCCGGGACTACGACGTGCTGGCGAACCCGCCGTCCCTCGGCACGGTGCGGAAGACCTACCGCCTCGCCCGGACGTTCCTCGCCTGGCGCCGGCTCGGCGATCCGGTCGCCGTCTTCCGGCGCGTCAGTGCCGTCCCCGACGGGACCGAGGTGGGCGACGCACCGGGTCCCTGGTCCAGGGCCTCCCCCGAGTGAGCCGGCCACCCCAGCTTCCGGCGCACCGTCACACCGGGGTCTCCCGGCTTTGTTTAGAGCTTGTACAATAATTCGCTGAGAGCCTGTGCGGGGCCGAAAGCCCTCACCTGCGTGCCGGCATGGCCCGCACGGGAGATTCACCCTCCCAGTCCACCCGGATTTGGGGGCTCAGACGGACTGACTACCCGCTTTCGTGGTTGGGTGAAAAGTCGAGGGTCAGTCGCCAGGTTCTGCGGGGCCCTACCCGAGCGAGCGAAGAGAGCGAGGATATCCCGCGCAGAATTCGCGAGCCATGGAGAGCTTTCTGATTGGTCCCGAGTTTAGAGCCTCTCCCGCCGGAATACTAGGGTCTAAACGAGGCCGGTTCTCGCCACTCCTGGGGCACCATCACGCCGGTTCCTGTCCACTCCGGAAGTACCCGGTCGCCGCCAGGAGGGCCAGCAGCACGAGGACGACGGCGACGGAGGCCCAGCGGGCCGTGAGGAGGAGCACGAGGCCCCACAGGATGACGAAGCTGATCAGGTCGTCGAGGAGGAACTGACAGTTCCTCGCCCGGTCCCGAAGTGCCGCCGTATCGAAGCCGACCTCCACCAGCGCGACGGCGACGCCCGCGCTCAGAAGCCAGCCGGCGAAGTTCGAAAGCGGCACGCCGTAGACCGGCCCGCCGGCCGCGTAGGTCCAGAAGCCGATCGCCACGGCGGCCGGATCGAGCACGACGTCGATCGCCAGGATGGCAAGGACCCCGGCGGCCGGTCGCGTCCAGCCGGCGAGGCCAACCCGGTCACGCACCCGGTCCGCCAGGAGGTAGCCGTCGAGGACGAGCGGCAGGAAAAAGAGCGGAAGCGCGAGCGGGAGCGTCCCCTCGAACATCGGCCCCAGAGCGATCCCGTACTCGAACTCGCCGTAGGGCACACCGGTGGTGGCGCCGACGTACTCGATGGCGTAGGTGTAGGCCGCGAGCAAGACCAGCGCGAGGGCCGCCCGTCGGTCGATCAGTGGCGACAGGCCGGCCGCGAGGGGCAGGCGCATCACCGCGGTGCCGGCCAGCACGAGCAATGGGTTGAAGGCCAGTGGTGGCGGGAGCAACTCGGCGGCACTCGCCAGGAGGAGGATCGCACCGACAACCGGGAAGACGACCGCGATCGTGAAGCGGTTGGCCGCGACGGTCGCCTCGAGTCGGGCCTCGGCGCGCTGGCGGCGACCACGCGGCGAGGTGGCCTCGGGCAAGCCGGTGCCGATGTCCGTCCCGGCGCCGGTGCCCATGTCCGCCTCGGCTCCAGTCCCCGTCGCCCCCTCGCCGCCCTCCTGGATCGTCACGCCGGCGTCGAGTCCGTCGTCCGGGTCGCCGTGTTCACCCGCCATACAGGAGCCAGATCCCTCCGATGGTGAGTGCGGCGCCGGCGACGGCGTTCACGACCGGGAACCACCAGTAGGCCCGTCCGACGTCGACGTCGAAGACTCCGATCGCAAGCCCAAAAAGTGGATAGACCGCGAAGAGGAGTCCCAGTTCCGGTGCGAGGACCGCGAAGGCGACGGCGGCAGCCAGCCAGCACCCGAGGCAGTACGCCAGGGCACCCGTCGGGCCGAGGACAGTCGCCGTCGTTCGGATCCCGGCGGTCTCGTCGGCCTCGATGTCCGGAATCGCCGAGTAGGTGTGCATCGCCATGGTCCAGAGCCAGCCGCCGCCGATCGCGAGGAGCGGTGGCGGGCTGCCGGCGACGGCCGCGTAAGTCACGACCCCGGGCAGGACGTACAGCCCGTTCGAGAGCGAGTCCAGCAGCGGGGTCGTCTTGAACCGGAGAGGCGGGGCGCTGTACTCGATCGCCAGGGCGAGGAAGACCAGCATGGCGAGGACCCCCGCTGGCGGAAGAACGGCCGCGAAAGGCAGGGCGACCAAGCCGGAGACGGTGACCGCGACGATCAAGCCGGCGTCGCGATCGGGCACGAAACGGACTTCGCGCCCGCTCTCGCTCTTCTTGGGATTGAGGCTGTCGATCTCCGCGTCGAAGACGTCGTTGACGCCGTAGAGGAACACGTTCGCCGGGACCAGGAAGTACGCCACCATGGCGAGGAGGACCGGATCGAGCAGTTCGCCCGGGGTGCGCGCGCCCCAAACCGCACCGACGAGGGCGGGGCCTCCGAGGTAGAGCCAGAACCGGGGGCGAGAGCGGACCAGCAGCCGTCGCAGCCGAGACGAGCGCCCGGCTCCAGCCGGCGTCGAATCACTCTCCGCGGACTGGGTGTCTCCGGATCCGCCCTCGACGGTGGACTCGGCGGGCGCGCCTGCGGCCGCCTGAGCGGTACCCCCAGCAGCGTCCTGCCGTGCCGCCGACGCGTCCCGGGTCATCGTCAGTCGGATGCAGGTCCCGGCATCGTTAGGCGTGTTCCTCCTTGACGGCCGTCGCGGCGTGCTCGCCGCTGATGAGACACATCGGGACGCCGACGCCCGGGGTCGTGTACCCACCCGTGAAGTAGAGGTCATCGACCGCGGAGGAGCGGATGTCCGGCCGGAGCGGGCCGGTCTGGCGGAGGGTGTGGGCCAGCCCGAGGGCCGTCCCCTCGGTGGCGTTGTATCGTTCCGCGAACTCGGAGACGGTAAAGATCTCCTCGAAGACGATCCGGTCGCGGATATCCACCCCCGTGTTCTCGGCGATGTCGGCGAGGATCCGGTCGCGGAACCGCTCGCGGGTCTCCGGGCCGTCCTCGAGCCCGGGCGCGATCGGCACGAGGACGAACAGGTTGCTGTGGCCCGACGGGGCGACGTCCTCGTCGGTCTGCGAGGGGACACAGCAGTAGTAGGCGGGGTCCCGGGGCCACCCCGGCGCCTCGAAGATGCGCTCGAAGTGAGGGTCCCAGTCCTCGGGGAAGACGAGCGTGTGGTGGGTCAGCGGGTCGACGTCGCCCTCGACGCCGAGGTAGAGGAGAAACGCAGAGGGGGCGTAGGTTCGGGAGTCCCAGTAGTCGGCGTCGCCCTGGCGCTCGTGGTTGGGAAGGAGGTCCAGTTCCGTGTGAGCGTAGTCGGCGTTGCTCAGGACCACGTCCGGGTTGTAGGTGTCGCCCTCTACAGTCTCGACGTAGAACCCCTCTCGGCGCTTTGCGAGCTCGGTCACCTCGGCGCCCGTCTGGACCCGGGCGCCGCGGTCTGTCGCGAGATCGGCGACGGCGTCCGCGACGGCAGCCATCCCGCCATCGGGGTAGTGCACGCCCAGATCCACGTCGACATGGGTCATGATGTGGTAGAGAGCGGGCGTGTTCGCCGGGGCGCCGCCGAGGAAGACCAGCGTGTACTGGGCCAGTTGCTGGAGCTTCGGGTGCTCGAAGTAGCCCTCCACGTGGCGCTGCATGGACCCCAGCAGCTTCAGGCCGACCGGGGCGGCGGCCAGAACGGCGGGGTCGACGTAGTCCCGCAGTCGGTGGCGATCCTCGTAGACGAAGTGTTCCATCGCGGTATCGTAGTGGTCGGCGCTTTTCTCGATGTACTCCTGGAAGGCCTCGCCAGCCCCCTCGCTGTAGCCCTCGAAGAGGTCGCGAACCTGCTCCCGGTCGCCCCGCACGTCGGCCCGGTCACCGTCCTTGAAGAAGACGCGGTAGTGTGGATCGAGGTGTTCGAGGTCGTAGAAGTCGGTCGGTTCGTGGCCGAAGTGGCCGAAGAAGCGCTCGAAGACGTCGGGCATCAGGTACCACGACGGCCCCATGTCGAACCGGAAGCCGTCCTGTTCGAGCGTGGAGGCCCGGCCGCCGACCTGGTCGTTCTTCTCGAGGACGCGAACCCGGGCACCCGCATCCGCGAGGTACGCCGCCGCCGAGAGGCCACCGAAGCCCGCGCCGACGACGAGAGCCGACGTATCGTCGAGTGAGGTCATTAGTGAAGCTAGTCCACCCGGCGTCATGACGGTTGCGCCAAACGTATTGGGCGTGTGACTGGTCTGCCTGGACCGGCTCCGGTTCACGATGCACTCGTGGCCGGTGGGTCGTCGGAGCCGTGCTGGTGGACCGAACCGTGGTGGTGGCCCGAATCGTGCTGGCTGCCAGAGCCGTCCTGGAGGCCGGAAGGATACTCGCCGATTGAACCGTGCCGAACGGAGGACCAATGCTGATCGGGGGACTAACGCCGATCGGGGGACCGACGCTAATCGATGGGGCGATGTACGCTGATCGACGGAAAGGGGCTTGTGGGTGCCCCTGCAACCGGGGGACAATGTCCACGCCCACGGCCATCGTGACGGGAGCGGCGACGGGACTCGGTGAGGCCATCGCGAGGGACCTCGGTCGGGCGAACTGTCTGGTAGTGTGTGCCGCCCGGGACGGCGAGACCGGGGAGTCCGTCGCAGCCGATATCCGGGAGGCGGGCGGCGAGGCCGTCGCCGTCCGGACCGACGTCCGGGATGAGTTCGACCTCGAACGCACCTGCGAAACCGCCGCTCGCGAGGGTCAGGGAGGGATCGACGCCGTCGTCCCGGCAGCGGCAGTCGACCACGCCGGATCGAGCCAGGTCCCCCTCGGTGGCGACTCGTACGCGGCCTTCGACGACCAGTTCCGCACCAATGCCCGCGGCGTCTACGCCACCGTCCGCGAATCCATTCCCCACCTCGTCGAGGAGGCCCGCGTCGTCGTCCCCGTCCACGGAACCGACGACCCGGGAGCGGGCGGCACCTACGCGGTCTCCCGGGCGTCGACGGTCGCCCTCGTCCGCGGATTCGCGAAGGAGTTGCCGGGGCCAGTCGGCGGCCTGGACCCGGGCCATCCGGTCCCGGCATTCGAACGGCAGGCCGATCTCGATCCCGCCGAGGCGGCTGCTAGCGTCCGGTGGGCACTGCTGGACGCCCCAGCGGAGGACATCGACGGGCGGGTCCTCCGAGAAGAGGCCTGGCGGAGCTGACTCCAGGGCCAGGGCCCGGCGCGGACCACATCCGAAGTATTATTAAATAAAGGCCCAATATTAATAATACAGTGAGGCGACCTTCCACTATCGGACTCGTCGCCACGGTCGGGCTCGTCGTTCTGACGGGGTACGCCGTCGGCGCCGACCTGAGCAAGATCATCGTCATCTCCTGGGTGGCCTTCGGGGCCATGACGGGCGGGGCGCTGTTCGGTGAACGAGCAGCGAGTGACTACCCACGGCGACTCATCTGGGGGTACGGGCTCGCCAGCGGGGCGATGGTCACGAGTGCGGCGGTCTTTCTCCTCCCGCAGGCCATCGCCCAGGACGCCCGCGTGGGCGGATTCGGCGTCGCCGCGGGGTTGCTCGTCGGCTACGGCGCTCACGTGGTCGGGCACCGCCTCGGCCACTTCGACGTCGGCCTCGAGGTGACCGGCGCACAGATCACCGCTCACGCCCTCGCCGCGGGTGCAATCATCGGGCTCGTCTACGCCTCCTTGCCGTCGTTGGGGCTCTTGCTCGGCCTGTCGATCGTCTCCCACAAGGGCCCGGCGGGCTACGCCGCCGCCCACCGGATCGGCCAGCGCGGGGGCGAGGTCTCCAGTCTTCTCCTCCCTGCCGCGGGCGTGGGTCTGGCGGCTATTCCGGCCGCCGCGATGCCAATCCCGGCCGTATCCTGGCTGAACGCGGCTATCTTCGGCTTCGCCGCGGGCGTCTTCCTCCACCTCGCCATGGACTTTCTGCCCTCCTGTGAGATCGGCGGTGAGGTCGACGAGGTCTGCTCGCTCGCGGAACATTCCCACGAGCAACTCGACCGCCTCCGGCTCCACGCCGTGGGGTCGACCTTCGTCGGCGGGGTCGCGGTCCTCGCCGCCTGGGCCGCCCTGATCGCCTGAAATCCCGTGAGAAGCGGACAGACGGCCAGGCAGGCTCGTGCGGCCCGTGGCTCGTTCAGTCCACGACGTGGATCGAGCTCCCGAGGTACTTTGACAGCGCCGCCGAGACCGAGTCGGCGTTGAACGCGGCCAGGTCCTCGCCGACGGCCGCTTTCAGGTCGTCGAGTGACCCGTCCTCGATCCGGAGTTCCCGGAACGAGACCGAATCGACGGCCACGCCGAGGGCCTCCGCCGTGAGCTCCCGGAAGTGCTCAGGATCGGAGAGTTCGCCGTGCCACAGGTTGTCCCGGAAGAACAGCCAGCCGGACTCTCCGGGTGGGTCGGCCGCTCGGAAGAGTGTCGTTTCGAAGGTCGCAGGCTCGGCCCGGAGGCCCGACTCGTCGGGGTCGAGTCGGAACCTGACGTGGAAGACGTATTCCGCGACCGGCCCGCTCATGAGGCGTTGATTCCGGTCGGAGGGATGGCGACGTCTTCGTGGCTACCCGGGTCTGTCATGGCTTCTGCGTCGTTCACACGGACTCCCAAAGTGTGTTCGGGTGGCCTTCGGCCTGCCTCGTCGGCCGGTACTCCGGTGACGGTGATCCCGGCCACCACATCCCGAGCCCCGACGAGAGCGGCCGGTGGTGAGCGTCGGTATCGGTCGCATGGCGCGGATCGCCGGTAGCCGGAGACCTCGGCGCCGCCTACATCCGCTTCCCGCCGGCGGCAAGGCCGTCGTTCGTGAGGCGGAACTGGGCGGCTTCACCGGCCTCCTTCGAGTGGTGTTTCTCGAGGCGGGCGCGTCGCTTGCCGCCCCGAAACCGGTCGAGCCGGACGATGATCGCCGACCAGTGATCCAGTGTGTTCCCGCCCAGCGCCCGGGTCGTGTCCGACTCTGGGTCGGCGAAGACCTGATTGGTGAACGCGACCGCGATGTCGTGCTTCCGGGCCAGCGAGAGCAGGTGGGTGATCTGGCGGGCGACGGCCCGGAGCGCCTCGCCTTCCTCCTGTTCGGTGCGTTCGAGGCGGTAGAAGCCCGTCGCCGAATCGAGGGCGATGAAGTCGACGCGCTCGGCGAACTCCGCGGCGTCCTGGACAGCCTCCTTCTGTTCGGACCACGTGTGGGCCTGGGAGATCACGATGCGCTCGGCGACCTCGTCGATGGAGCCGTCGGGGCCGACCCGGGCACCGGCGAGTTGTTCCAACCGATCCACCGGGAGCCCCTCGGTGTCGACGAACAGCGCGGACCCGCCCGCAGCCGCGGCCTCGACGGCGGCCGAGAGGACGACGTTGGTCTTGCCAGACGCCGGCGGGCCGTAGAGCTGGGTCACTGCGCCGCGCTCGAAGCCCCCCTTCAGGAGGTCGTCGAGCGGGTCGCACCCGGTCTGGACGGGATCGCTCACGGCCCGGGATACGCGGGGTCCAGGTAAAAGCGCACTCACTCGTCGGGTGGGCTCCACGCGTGGTGGGCGGACCTGTTCAGTGGCTCGAAAGGAACGCGGAGAGAGCCCTTATCGCGGGTGGATCCGTTATCGCTCGCCTGGTTCTCTGGAGTTGCTGTGAGTGCGGCTCCCTACACAACCAGCCAGAACGCCCTCACCTCGCGCTTTGGAGATTGCTGGCACTGGGACCGGAACCCCAGACAGACCGAACGCTCTCAGTTCGCTCGCGCACGCACAGCGGGATATCCTCACTCACTCCGCTCGGTCACCGGCTCGCTTCGCTCGCCGAGGGACTCACTCCGTTCGTCCCTCGAGCCACCGTCAGAGCAAGCTC
>JAZKTI010000091.1:0-9519 GCA_036625635.1 Haloarculaceae archaeon | reverse complement strand
GCCCGATCGCCGGCTCGAGTGGCCGGCAGGTTCCGGGCGGTCCGTCGGCCCGATCGCCGGCTCGAGTGGCCGGCAGGTTCCGGGCGGTCCGTCGGCCCGATCTGTCAGCTGGTGTCAGTTCCCTACTTGAAGACCACCGCCCGTCCACAGCCGTCCATCAGCGCACCGGTGAGCCACCCGGCGACCTGTCGCCGCAACTCTGGCCAGACTGGAGTGGCCCGGCAGTAATTTATGCGCGAGTTGGCTAGTGTAGGTACATGCAAAACCCAAGCGTCCCGGGCGTCGGGCTGACGCACTTCGGTGAGCACCCGGAACGGACCGGCCGCGACATGTTCGCCGAAGCGGGCCTGACCGCCCTCGACGACGCCGGGGTCTCCCCCGCGGAGATCGAGGCGCTGTACTACGGCAACTTCATGGGCGAGATGGCAGAGCACCAGGGCCACGAGGCCCCGATGATGGCCGAGGCAATCGGCGCGCCCGAGGTAGCGGCGACGCGACTCGAGTCGGCGTGTGCTTCGGCCGGGACCGCCGTCCGCCAGGCCGTCCAGAGCGTCCGGCACGGCGAGGCCGACGTCGTCGTCGCGGGCGGCGCCGAACGGATGACCAACATCGGCACCGCTGGCGCGACCGAAGCGCTGTCCATCGCCGCGGACGACCTTTACGAGGTCCAGGAAGGGATGACCTTCCCCGGGGCGTACGCCCTGATGGCCCGGGCTTACTTCGAACAGTTCGGCGGCGGTCGCGAAGACCTCGCCGAGATCGCCGTCAAAAACCACGACAACGCCCTCCCGAACGAGTACGCCCAACTCCGCAGGGAGATCACCGTCGACGACGCCCTCGGCGCCCCGATGGTCGCCGAGCCGCTCGGCCTCTTCGACGCCTGTCCCATCACGGACGGGGCCGCCGCGGTCGTGGTAACGAGCGACGACTACGCCGCGGCGAACGGCCTGGACACGACCGTGGGGATCGTCGGCACCGGCCAGGGCGGCGACAAACTCGCCCTCCAGGACCGGCAGCACCTCGCGCGGACGCCGGCCGCGGAGCGGGCTGCCGAGGAGGCCTACGCCGACGCCGGGATCGGGCCGGAGGACGTCGACTTCGCCGAGGTCCATGACTGCTTCACCATCGCCGAGGTCCTCGCAATCGAGGCGCTTGGCTTCTTCGAGCAGGGCGAGGGGATCACGGCAGCGGCAACGGGCGCGACCCGCCGGGACGGGGAGATGCCGATCAACCTCTCTGGTGGCCTGAAGGCCAAGGGCCACCCCGTCGGCGCCACGGGTGCCGCCCAGATCGCCGAACTCACGAGGCTCCTCCGCGGCGACCACGCCCGCTCGGACGCCGTGCCGGACGCGACGACCGCACTCGCCCACAACGCAGGTGGGACGGTCGCGAGCACCACTGTCCACGTCCTGGAGGTCGAGTCATGAGCGACTTCGAGCGTGCCCGCGACGGTGCCTACGACGACCTGCTCGACGCCATCGAGGAGGACGGGGGATTCTACCTCGAGTGCGAGAGCGGCCACGGCTGGCTCCCACCCCGCCGGATCTGTCCGGACTGTGGCTCACGCGAACTGCGCGAGGAGTCGCTCCCGGAGTCCGGCGAGATCGAGACCTACACGGTCGTCCAGGTCGCGGCGCCGAACTTCGCCGAGGATGCCCCCTACGTGACCGCACTCGCCGACTTCGGACCGGTCCGGATCACCGGGATGATGCCCGACGTTGATCCCGAGACCGTCGACACAGGTGACGTCGTCGGCGTAACGGTTGGCGAACGGGTGACCACCGGCGACCGCATGCTCGCCTTCGAGCCCCGGTAATCCGCGCGATCTCAGAGGGCCGCTGCTTCTCTCGGCTCCTCCTCCGGTCCGTTCCCGACCCCTGCGACGCTCCAGGAACGGTTCGCCAAGTCCCGGGACCCCATCGACGTCGAGCGGTACGTGGCGGCCGTCAACTACGTTCGGGACGACGGTCGAGACTGACTTCGGGGACCAAAACCTCCCGATAGCCCGACAGTCCGCCGTCGTCAGAGTAATGCGTCGGTGCCCCGAGGTGGGGGTATGACGACGCGTGAGGCCCTTCTGGTCGACGCCTTCGCTACGGAACCGACGGCGGGGAACCCCGCCGGAGTCGTGCCCGACGCCGCGGGCCTGTCAGAAACACAGATGGGGGCCATCGCGAACGAACTGGGTGCGAGCGAGACCGCCTTCGTCTGCGAGGGGGAGGACGCGGACCTGGCCTTCAGGTACTTCACGCCGACCGCGGAAGTCGACCTCTGCGGACACGCAACCGTCGCTGCGACCCTGGCGCTCCACGAGCGTGGCAAGCTGGAGGCGGGGGCCGCGACCGTCGAGACCGAGGTCGGAACGCTCGATCTCGCCGTGGAAGATGACGGTCGCGCGTGGATGAGCCAGGACGACCCGACGCTGGACACCGTCGAGTTCGACCTCGACGACGTCGCGGCCGCGCTCGGTATCGACGTGGCCGCACTCCGCGACGTCGGGGCGGATCTCCCGCTCGCGACGGCATCGACGGGCCTCCCCTGGCTTGTCGTCCCCGTCAATTTCCTCGAGCACCTCGGGAACGCGGACCCGGACGCCGGGGCCATCGACGCCCTCGCCAGCGAGGCCGGCGCGGTGGGGGTCTATCCCTTCACTTTCGACACCCTCGAAGCCGAGAGTACGATTCACGCCCGGGCCTTCGCGCCCGGGTCGGGCGTCCCCGAGGACCCGGTGACGGGCACGGCTGCGGGGGCCTGCTCGGCGTACCTCGATCACCACGCAGTCGTCGAGACCGACGACGGCCTCCGGATCGAACAGGGGCACTTCGTGGATCGGCCGGGGTACGTCGACGTCCGTCTCGAGGACGGCGTTCGGGTCGGCGGCCGGGCTGTGACGACGCTCGAAGGCCAGGTCGTCCTTCCCTCCGACGAAGACGACGAGATTCTCGAGGCCTGACGGGCCCGGCTTGCACGGGGCTAGCGATGGCGTTGGGGCTTGGGGGAGCGCTGGGGCTAGCGATGGCGTTGGGGCTAGCGACAGCGTTTGGGCTTGCGATAGCGTGGGGGCTTGGGATAGCGTGGGGGCTTGCCATAGCGTGCTGCTCCCCGAGACGCCGGTATAGCACACCCCTTCGGCGCTCACCCCTTGCGACGGACCGTCGCCCGCTCCGGCACTCCGTCCAATCGCCCACAAACTGCCCCCGTGACTGCCCGCGGTCCCCGCCGCCAGCAGGAGACTTCGCGGGGGCGAGGGCGCGGAACGGAGCCTGCAAGCCCGCCACCGACTTCAGAAGGTTCATTATCGTCCTGAATGACTGGTCCACCACGGACTATGGCTGTACTCTGGCTGGATGACGTCCGATCCGACGACCTCGAGGCGGTCGGGGGCAAGGCCGCGTCGCTGGGGGAGATGACCGCCGCGGGGCTGCCCGTCCCGCCGGCGTTCGTCGTGACGGCGGACACCTATCGGGGCTTCATCGAGGACACGGGCATCGCCGAGGATCTCTTCGAGGCGGTGGCCGTCGAGGCCGACGACTCCAAGGCCCTTGCCGGGGCCGCCGAGCGCGCACAGGAACTCATTCTCGACACGCCGATTCCAGAGTCGCTCCGCGAGGAGATCCTGACGGCCTACGAGCGCATGGGTGAGGGGTCGCCGGTCGCGGTCCGCTCGTCGGCGACCGCCGAGGACCTCCCCGACGCCTCCTTCGCCGGCCAGCAGGAGACCTTCCTGAACGTCACCGGCGAGGCTCTCCTGGACCGGGTCCGGGAGTGCTGGGCATCGCTATTCACGCAGCGGGCCATCTACTACCGCCAGGAACAGGGATTCGACCACGACGTCGTCGACATCGCAGTCGTCGTCCAGGAGATGGTCGACGCCGAGAAGTCCGGCGTGATGTTCACCAGCCATCCGTCCACCGGCGCTCCCCTGGTCACCATCGAGGCCGCCTGGGGGCTGGGCGAGGCCGTCGTCTCCGGTGCAGTCACCCCCGACAACTACGTGATCGACCGGAGCGACGGGACTCTCACCGAGCAGAACGTGGCCACGAAGAAGGTCATGCACGTCCGGGACCCCGAGACGGGGGAGACCGTCGAACGGCAGGTCCCCCAGGACAGGCGCGAGGCGCGGGTCCTCGAGGAGGATGAACTCGATGCGCTCCGGGAACTGGGCGAGGAAATCGAAGCCTACTACGGCGATCCCCAGGACGTCGAATGGGCGATCCACGAGGGGGAGGTCTACCTGCTCCAGTCCCGCCCCATCACCACGATTCCCGACGACGCCCAGGCCGGCGGGGTCGCCGACGGCGGTCTCGGAGAAGAGGCAGGCGAGGCGGCCGGCGAAGAGAGCGAAGTCCTCCTCGACGGCCTCGGTGCCAGTCCAGGCACGGCCGCCGGCGAGGTTCGCATCGTCCGCAAGCTCGACCAGCTGGACAAGGTCGGCGAGGGCGACGTGATCGTCGCCGAGATGACGACCCCGGACATGGTTCCAGCAATGAAGCGGGCGGCCGCGATCGTGACCGACGAGGGGGGGATGACCTCCCACGCGGCGATCGTCTCCCGGGAACTCGGCGTGCCCGCAGTCGTCGGGACCGAGCACGCAAGCGATCGCCTCCGTGACGGCCAGGTCGTCACTATCGACGGCGAGAAGGGGGCGATCGAGGCTGGCGAGGCCCCAGAGGCCGACCACGATGCCGTCGAGGAGGTCCGCCCGCAGTCGCCCGTCAAGCCGATGACGGCCACGGAGGTGAAGGTCAACGTCTCGATCCCGGACGCGGCCGAGCGCGCGGCCGCCACCGGGGCCGACGGCGTCGGCCTGCTCCGCATCGAACACATGATCCTCTCGCTGGGGAAGACCCCCGAGAAGTTCATCGAGGACAACGGCGTCGAGGCCTACGTCGAGGAGATCGTCACCGGCGTCAGGGGAGTCGCCGACGAGTTCTACCCCCGGCCCGTCCGCGTCAGGAGCCTCGACGCGCCGACCGACGAGTTCCGCCAGCTCAAAGGGGGAGACGACGAGCCCGCCGAACACAATCCGATGCTGGGCTACCGCGGTATCCGCCGCAGCCTGGACCGGCCCGAGGTGTTCAAACACGAACTCGAGGCCTTCCGGAAGCTGTTCGAGATGGGGTACGACAACGTCGAGATCATGTTCCCCCTCGTCAACGACGCCGACGAGGTCCGCCGGGCTCGCGAACTGATGGGGGACGTGGGCATCGATCCGGAGCTCCGACGGTGGGGCGTCATGATCGAAACACCGGCCAGTGCGGTCATGGTCGAGGATCTCGCCGCCGCGGGGATCGACTTCGCGAGCTTCGGCACCAACGATCTCACCCAGTACACCCTCGCCGTCGACCGCAACAACGAGCACGTGGCCGACCGCTTCGACGAACTCCACCCCGCCGTGCTCCGCCTGATCTCGGACACGATCGCCACCTGTCGCGACCTCGACGTCGACACGAGTATCTGCGGCCAGGCAGGCTCGAAACCGGAGATGGTCCGTCACCTCGTCAAGGAGGGGATCACCTCCATCAGCGCCAACATCGACGCGGTTCGTGACGTCCAGCACGAGGTCAAGCGCGTCGAACAGAAACTGTTGCTCGACTCCGTACGGTAGACCGAGTGAGCGAGCCGCAGTCCAGGGCTGGAGGATCAGGGCGTGCTCCCATGATGAACGCAATCACTAAGCGCCTGCACCGGCATCTGTAAGACATGCAGCAGGCCGAGCGGGTGGCCCCGCAGGATTTCGAACGGGTTCTCTCCTCGATGTGTACTGTACCACACCCCACCGCCCGCGAGGCCGCCGAGCGCTTCCTCGCGACGAACCCGGGTGACCCGGGAACCTACGACGCCGTGTCGGATCTCGAACGCGAGGCAGTCGAAACACTCGGCGCCATCGCGGGCCTGCCCGACCCGGCCGGGTACGTGACGAGCGGCGGGACCGAGGCGAACATCCAGGCGATCCGCATCGCCAGGAACCGGTCGGACTCGCGGGACTCGAACGTGGTGGCACCCGCCAACGCCCACTTCAGCTTCCGGAAAGCCGCGGAAATACTCGACGTGGAACTCCGGACCGCTCCGACGACCGACCGGCGGGCGGACGTCGACGCGATGGCGGAACTGGTCGACAGCGACACCGCCGCGGTGGTGGCCGTCGCCGGGTCGACGGAGTACGGCACGGTCGATCCCGTCCGACCGCTCGGTGAACTGGCCACCGAGCACGACGCCCTCTGCCACGTCGACGCCGCCTGGGGCGGGTTCTACCTGCCCTTCTCGGACCACGAGTGGCACTTCGGGCACGCGCCGATAGACACGCTGACTATCGACCCGCACAAGGTCGGCCAGGCCGCGATTCCCGCGGGTGGCCTCCTCGCCCGCTCGCCGTCGGTCCTCGACGACCTTGCGATCGACACACCCTACCTCGAATCCACGGCGCAGGTCTCGCTGACGGGGACCCGGAGCGGTGCCGGGGTCGCGAGTGCGGTCGCCGCGATGGACGCGCTGTGGCCGACGGGGTACCGCGAGCAGTATCAGGTCTCGATGGACAACGCCCGGTGGCTGGCGGACGCCCTGGCCGATCGCGGCCACGAGGTCTACGGGCCGGAACTCCCGCTCGTCGCGGCCGCTCTCTCGGTCCCGATGACCGACGAACTCCGCGAGCGAGGCTGGCGGGTCTCGAAGACCGCTGCCGGCGAACTTCGCATCGTCTGCATGCCCCACGTCACCCGATCGATGCTGCGCTCCTTTGTCGCCGACCTCGACTGGTACTGACGGGCCCGACCCGGAAGGACGACTCGGTAACCTTTAGGTTCGGTTCCCCGGTACGAATTTCCGTGGTCACCACCGCCCTCGTGGGCGTCGACCTCGTCGCCAGCGACGCGTTGGGCCTCGCCTTCGAGCCGATCCAGGCGGCCGTGGTGGCCGCCTCAGACGGTGGCGCGGGGATTCCTGGAGTCGCACTCACGACCGGCTGTGCCAGGCTCGACGGTGGTGTGTTCGCTACCGCCGTCTGCAGGGCCACCGGCCCACCCGGGCTCGGAATCATCGCAGTCTACTCCTTCCTCATCGCGGTCGTCCTGCCGACGCCCAGCGAGATCGTGCTCCTGGCCCCGCTGAACCTCGGGCTGCCGACCTGGGCGACGCTCTCGCTGATCGTGCTCGCCAGCGCGCTCGGCAAGGCCGGTGGCAGTCTCGTCGCCTTCCACATCGGCCAGGAGGCCAAGAACTACGGCCCGATCGTCCGGCGGATCGAACGCTCGCGCTTCGAGATCATCGAGTGGTCCGAGAAGCGGACCGTCCAGATCGCACGAAAGTGGGGATACGTCGGGCTGGCTATGGCCTTGGCGGTTCCGCTTTTCCCCGACACCATCTCGATCTACGCCTTCACGGTATTGGAGGACTCCTACCTGAAGTTCGCCGTGGCGAGCTTCCTGGGTAGCGTGGGCCGCCTCCTCCTCACCCTCGGCGTCGTCGGCGGCGGGCTCGTGCTGGTCTAGCAGCCACTTCGGGCGTCCGCTGGTGATCCCATGGGCCCGGAGTCCCAGGTGCGGTTCTTTCCCAGGCAGACGACGGTTTTGGTATGAGCACCGGACCACGACGATCGGGCATCCCCACACAGATCATCCTCGGTATCCTGATCGCCATCGTCGGCGTCGTCCTGCTCGTCGACACGACGGGGCTGTACGAAACCCGGCCGCTAATGGACTACGTGCCCTCACTGTTCGTCCGCATGGGGCTGTATGCGCTCTGGCGGGGTGGTCTCCGCAACCTCTTTGGCCCCCTGGTCGTGATCGTTCTGGCCGGCGCCTGGCAACTGGCCGCACTCGAGGTCGTCTCATGGGAGCAACTCTGGGACTTCTGGCCGGTCTTCCTCGTTATCTTCGGCCTCTCGCTCGTGGTCTCTCACTTCCGGCAGCCGCCAAGCCAGTCGACTGTGGACCACATCAGGAGCGTCTCGGTCTTCGGCGGGAGCGAGAAACGGTCCACCTCGAAGTCCTTCACTGGGGCCGACATCACGGCCGTCTTCGGGGGTGCGCAACTGGACCTCCGCGACGCAGCCGTCGCCGACCGCCCGGCCAAGGTCAACGTCGTCGCGATGTTCGGCGGCGTCGAAGTCATCGTTCCGCGGGACTGGAACGTCCAGCTGGAGGTCCTCCCGGTCCTCGGCGGCGCGACCGACGAACGCCCACGTCGCGAGGCGGAACACGATGAGGTCGACCTGGTGGTGTCGGGCTTCGTGGCCTTCGGCGGCGTCAGCATCGAGGACTGAGAACACACCCCCGCCGGTATCGGCCTCGCGCTGAGCTGGCGCTTGTGAGCTCCTGGATCCCGTCCTCTTTCTCGAGCCGAAACTCCTCTACCGGGCCTTCCGCGAAGCGGTGCCAGCGGCGCGCTACGAGATGCCCCTGGGCGAGGCGTCGATCCGTCGGGCGGGGACCGACGTCTCTGTGTACACCTGGGGCGCCATGACCCGGCCGGCGATGATCGCGGCGGACCACCTCGCGGGCGAACACGGCGTCGAGGCCGAGGTCGTCGACCTCCGGACCCTCTCGCCCCTCGACGTCGACACGATCGCTGACTCCTTCCGGAAGACCGGCCGGGCTGCGATCGTCCACGAGGCGCCGAAGACCGCCGGCCCGGGTGCCGAGGTGGCCGCGACGATCCAGGAGGAGGCCCTCGTGTACCAGGAGGCCCCGATCAAGCGGATCGCTGGTCTGGATGCTCCGATGCCGCTGCACGCCCTGGAGGACCACTCCCTCCCACAAGCCGTCCGGATCCAGGACGGCATCCTCGAAACGGTCGATTTCTGAGGGGGCTTGGCGGCGGAGTGGCGGCGGGTGGCGGGGCGTCGCAAGCGGTCGCCGCACTCGTTCCCCCTCGACCGGTCGTGATCCGCTCTGAGGCCCCTGAGCCGGCGACGGGTAGACGCTCGTAGTTCGGCGGTAGCGGGGTCTGCCCTCAGATCGCCGAAGAAGGCCCCTCGGCCCGCTCGCAGTATCCTCGATCGCCTTCGTAAACAGCCAGAAGGCCCTCGGCCCGCTCGGAGGAGTTGCGTCCGTCCACACTACTGCAAACAGCCAGAAAGCCCTCGGCCCGCTCGGAGGAGTTGCGTCCGTCCACACTACTGCAAACAGCCAGAAAGCCCTCGGCCCGCTCGCCGGCGCTTAGCAGGATATCCTCACTTCGTTCGGATAGGGCCTGCTAAGCGCCGGCCAGCGGGCCTCGCCCTTTCATTCCACCAGGGAGCCGGACGGCTAAACAGCCTGAGCGTCCGGAAAGTTCCCAGTAACCCGCAACGTCCCATCCCTGGCGGACTGAAAGGGCGAACCTCGGTCGCGCGTCGCTGAGCGACCCCTATCCGAGCGAGCGTCAGCGAGCGAGGATATGTTGCTCAGCGGCCGCGAGCGAGGTGAGGGCTTTCTGGCTGTCTGCGGTGGCGGGAGCAGTAGTTCGACCACCAGCGAGCGAGGTGAGGGCGTTCTGGCTGTCTGCGGTGGCGGGAGCAGTAGCTCGCCCTCCAGCGAGGGA
>JAZKTI010000090.1:0-9573 GCA_036625635.1 Haloarculaceae archaeon | reverse complement strand
GGAGAACCCCGACGGCATCGAGGATCCTGACCTGATCCACGAGGACCGGGAACTGATCATCCCTCCCCAGCGGGAGGCGGACCGGTTCGATCGCTCGACGTACGATGCCCCCGAGGACTACGGCGTCGGGAAAGGGGTGTTCTGATCGATGGGTCGAACCGAACGGCGGGGTAGCGAGGAGCGCTCCCGGTCGTCGACGGACAGTGCTCGCGATGAGGGGACTGACGGTCCGGGCCGGAGCCGATCTCGAGGCATCGAAAGGCTGCATCGGCAGGCCGGCAACCAGGCCGTGAAGGCCCTTCACGAGGCCGGGGACCTCCAGGCGAGTCTGACCGTGAGCCAACCCACAGATCCAGCGGAACGGGAGGCCGAGCGCGTGGCAGAGACGGTCGTCCGCGAGCAGGTCTCCGCGGCGTCTGTCGACGTCGAACGGACCCCCACAGGCCGGACGTCTGCTCGTCGGGGCGCAAGCGACGCTAACGTGGAAGCGACGGTAAAATCTGCCACGGCCGGGGGACGACCCCTTCCCGAGACGACGCGAGACTTCTTCGGATCCCGATTCGATCGTGACTTCTCGGATGTGCGGGTGCACACCGGGACTGCGGCTGATCGGGCGGCCCGCTCGCTCGACGCCGAAGCGTTCACTGTCGGTCGAGATATCGCCTTCGCACGAGGGAAGTATCGACCGGATACCCGGGCCGGGAAGGAGTTGCTCGCCCACGAGCTGACACACGTCGCCCAGCAGAATGCCGCCCCCGGTGTCGACGGCGTCTCCCGACAGTTGGTCCGGTTACGACCCGAGCGGGGTGCGGGCCTCTCCGAGGTCAAGGCTTACCTCGCCTGTAACGTCTGTCGGCCCGGTCCCGGCGAGGTCTGTGGTCGCTCGCTCGACGACAGGACGCTCCGGATCCTCATCTCGAGTGGCTGGCGCCCCGCGCTGACAGTGGGCCAGATGACGGCGAATATGGCGTCGACGATCGTGGCCGTCGACGAGCAGGTTGCCCACAGCGACGCCATCCAGACCTATCTCAAGGTGGAGTTCCTCGTCCAAAACGCGGAGCTGGTCCAGGGGCACACGGGCAACACGCGGTTGAGTTACCCGGGCGAACGACCGGAATTTAACTCCTTCTACGAGGAACTGGGCGACCAGGTGCTCCAGACCGCTATCGGAGAGTTGCTCCCGCTGAGCAACCTCGCCGGGTTCGCGCTCGATACGGGGCTCGCCATCTTCAACCAGTACATCGCCGACGAGAACACGTACGAGGAGGGCATCCGTCGGACGATCATCTCGAGACTCGACGACGAACTCGACGAGGACATCCCGCAACTCTACGAGGAGGGGCGCCGCGCTCACCGCCCCCTGAAGGAGCGCAGGAACCTGGCCCGAGAGTACCTCTGGGATCTCCCCGGGGCCGGTCCCAGCTACGACCTCCCGCGGTGGGAAGCGCCCTGACCACGCGTCGGCGTGTACCGAATCCGGCGATTCGGAGCAGACCCGGTATCGAAGACCCGACGCCGCGCGTCACACTATCCGGGCGCCATCGAGCGTCGCCCCCTCGGACGTCCGTGATCGTTTTCTCCGTCCGGAGGGTATGGTCTCGCATGAGTCTCGAGGAAACCATCGAGGAGTCGCTCGGGTCCGACGCGACAGTCGAACGGACCACTGGTCCGTCGGGAACGAGGGACGGCACCACCACGTTCACGATCAGATGTGAACCGGGCGACGAAGAGCGGATTCGCGAGAAACTGCCCGACGTCGAGGCCGATATCGCGTTTGCAGTGCGGCGGTAGGCATCCCGGCGCGGTGGACAGAGGATCACTCGAGGCTATCGCGGCCCGCTACCCAACGGTGTTCATTCGACCGATGGAACCACCCGACCGGGGGGCCCCACTCTGTCTGCGGGCACCGAAACTCCCTCGACCGAGACGCTCACTCGCTCCTGCCATGCTGGCCTCAGGGTATCGTTCCTTCCAGGTCCAACCCAGTCACTCCTTCACTCCAGATACGACTGGTACTCGCCGAAGTCGCCGGGGTCGACGAGCCGACCCGTTTTCTGAAGTTCTCTCCGGAGCGCCCGTACGACGTGGGTCATCTCGACAGTCGCACCGGCAACGTCCCCGCCTCCGTCGTCTCCGCCTCCGTCGTCCCCGCCCCCGTCGTCCCCGCCCCCGCCGTCCCCGTCCCCGTGGTCCTCGTCTCCAACCTCCTCGACACCAATATCCTCGGTGAGCCCACTCCCGGACCCGCCGTCTCCGAGGTCGTCCGCCGCGAGGAAGGCCGCCGTCAGCGCGACGTTCTTGATGTTTCCGCCCGTGATCTCGAACCTGGAGAGGAAGTCGACGTCGATGTCGCCGACGGGCGTCGCCTCGGGGAAGATGACCTCCCAGATCTCCGCCCGCGACGCCCGGTCCGGCCGCGGGAAGTCGACAGTCGTGTTGATGCGCCGCATGAAGGCGTCGTCGATGTTCTCCTTGAAGTTGCTCGCAAGAACGACCGCACCGTCGTGTTCCTCCATGCGCTGGAGCAGGTAGCTCACCTCCACGTTGGCATAGCGATCGTGGGAGTCGGAGATCTCCGAGCGCTCGCCGAAGAGCGCGTCGGCCTCGTCGAAGAACAGGATGGCGTCGGTGTGTTCGGCCTCGTCGAAGATCCGCTTGAGGTTCTCCTCGGTCTCGCCGATGTACTTGCTGACGACGCTCGCGAGGTCGATCTTGAACATGTCGAGGCCCGCGTCGGCGGCGATGATCTCGGCTGCCATGGTCTTGCCGGTCCCGGAGGGGCCCGCGAAGAGGACGTTCAACCCGTTGCCGAGGCTGAAGCGGTCCTCGAATCCCCAGTCGCTGTAGACGGTCCCACGGTGCTTGACGTGGGCGGCGACCTCCCGGAGCTGGGCGAGCGTGTCCTCCGGGAGGACGATATCCGCCCAGTCGTAGGTCGCCTCGGTCCGTCTGGCGAGCGCACCGAGGGTCTCCCTGGATTGAATCCGACAGCCGCGGTAGACGGCCTCGCTCGTCACGCCATCGCCGTTCTCCAGGGCCCGGGCCGTCCGGAGGGCGTCGTCGATCTGCCCTCGCGTGAGCCGGAAGGTCGACGCGAGGTCGTCCGCCGGGACCCCCTCCGGTAACGCGTCGGCGTGCCGCTCCCAGAGTTCCCGACGGCGGGCGTACCCGGGGCGGGGCAGGTGGACCGAGACGTATTCGTGATTGTCGACGTTCGGCCGTCGGAGCCACTCCTCCTCGCCACTCAGAAACACGTGGCCCTCGAACCGGTCGAGCGATCTGACCACGCGGTCGACCTGGCCTGGAGCCCTGTCGCCCTCGGGGTCAGCGAGGCCTCCCTCGAGGGCGTCGAGGTTTCCGACGTGGAGAGCACTCTCCCGGAGTTGTCCCTCCCGACGGAGCAAGTCGACGGGGTCTGGAACACCGGCGTCGAGCAGATCGCCGGCGTCGGCGCGGACGAGGGTCGTTCCCGCAAGGTGGGCCATCGCCTCGACGGCGGCGTCCACTCCGACCCCGGCGGGACCGTACACGTAGCGGAGGGCCGGTGGCCCGTCTCCGGCTGGACCATCCGGGGCCAGTCGGTCAATGCGGGCTCTCGCGGGATCGTCCACGGGGAGGTCGGCGGGAGCCGTCGTCGGCGTAATCGCCTCGACGACGTCCGAGAGTCGCGGGTCGACCCCGTCACCGCCGAGCAGAAAGTCCACGATCCGCTGGTCGACGGTGAGCCGGTTGGACAGCAGCGAACCGCCACCGTCGGGCGCGGAGAGGCGGACGAGTCTGTTCGCGACCAGGGGCGCGTCGCTCGCGAAGGCCTCCCGGGCGGCCAGCCGCTCGCGCTCGCTCTCGGCGAGGACGTCGAGCACGAGGCCGACCGACGGTCGCGTCCGGGTGATGTCGTCCTGCAGGTAGGCGTAAACGCGTTCGTACTTCCGGTCGAGTTCGGGAGCGAGTGCCAGGAGGAGCGCGTCGACCTCCCTGTCGGCGAGGTCGAACCGCTCGGCCAGCGTCACCTGCCGCAGTTCGGCCCCGGTTTCGAGAGTTCGGTCCCGCCTGCGTCGGACGGTCTCGGTCAGGGCCTCGTATCTCGAACGGAGCGTCCCGTCGCCCGCGGAGGGAGCGGTCTGGTCCGACCCGAGGAGTCGGTCCACCTCCTCGTCGGAGACGTACAGCCCCCCGCCACGGTTCTCGGGTGGATCGCCGGCTCGGAGCGCCGCCACACGACGCTGCAACAGAACGTCGATGCGCGAGAGTTCGTCGATGAGGTGGGCGGTCGAGTCCTCGTAGGGCGTCGCGGTCTGGTCCTGGGTCATTGGTGTCCGGGCTCGAGGCTGTGCTGGTTACTCGAGGGTGACGTGACAGACGGTACGGGTGCCTGCTGTGACCTCGATCCGTTCGGCGACGTCGGCGTAGTCGGGGTGGGAGACGACCAGGGTCGGGTTGGTGCCACCACCACCGTCGGCGGCCCGGCGACCGTTACCGGTCAGGCCGTCGACCACGACCACGTTCCCACCGTTCCGTCGCACGACGTGCTCGGCGCTCGCCGGGACCCAGAGGGCGTATTCGCCCGTTCCAGTGGTTTCCACGACCGGATCGAACGCCCGGAGGCTGACCGACGCCCCCTCGACGGGCTCGCCGGCGCCGTCGCGGACGTGACCCCGAAGGACCGTCGACGTCGTGGGGAACGCGTAGGCCGGCGTCGGCGATAGCGACACGACGAGGGGGTCCGACGGGTCGGTGACGACGTGGGTTGGGGGCTCGCCCTCGTCCGGGGCCTCCCCTGCAGCGGCATCTTCTGGTTCCAGGACGACGTGGCATCGGTGGTCGACATATCGGTCACCGCCGTCGACGACCAGCGTCACCTCGCTGGGTTCGAGGTCGAAGAAAAGGTGATAGCCACTGGGATTCTTGACCGGCGACGCGTCGATGGATGCGGCCTCGATAGTGACCCCGTCCGACGGTTCGTCACCGGTGAACCGGTCGACGAGCCGGACCGCGAAGGCGAGGCTCCGGCCCCGATGTTCCACGGCCCGCGGCGGGTTCCAGTCCGTCATGAGATTCTCTGCAGTCTCCCTCGGTCTGTCCTTCACTTCGCACAGGCAGGACCAAAAGTGTTCCTCGAATGACCCAGTGATATCGCGAGCTCGTCCGTCGAAGTCTGGCCCGGGCAGGGGTGTCTGGCCCCTCTCGCGGGTCATTCGTCCGCCGCAGGCCCACGACCGCTGCCCGGCTGCTCGTCGTCTCTTCCACCCGGTTCTTCAGCACCGCCTGGCTGTTGATCCTCGCGACCGCCCTGGGGTGGCTGTTCGCCACGACCGCCCCCTGGTTGCTGACCGCCGCCACCTCTCTTCGGCGGCTGTTCGCCACGACCGCCCCCTGGCTGCTGACCGCCGCCACCGCCCTGGGGCGGCTGTTCGCCACGACCGCCCCCTGGCTGCTGACCGCCGCCACCGCCCTGGGGTGGCTGTTCGCCACGACCGCCCCCTGGCTGCTGACCGCCGCCACCGCCCTGGGGTGGCTGTCCGCCGGGGCCACTGCCTGGCTGCTGACCGCCGCCACCGCCCTGGGGTGGCTGGCCCCCAGAACCACCCTCCGGGGGCGGGCCGCCGGGACCAGCCTGCGGGGGCTCCCCGCCTCCCCCACCGGGGGGTCCACCGCCGGGCGGCTCGTCGTCGCCACCCCGGTAGTGAAGCGTGAGTCGGCGATAGAACACGTAGAGGAGGACGATGATCAGGATGATGACCAGGAGAATGACGGCGATAGTGCCCGGCTCATTCGCGAGGTCGGCCGCGGTGAAGACCACCCAGTTGACCACCCCGATGCCGATGAACTCGATTTCCTCGTTGTTGTAGGCGTCTTCGAACGCCTGACTCGGGTCCGAGGAGTCGAGGATCTTCCGGAAGGTTTCGCAGTCGGTCACGACTCGCAGGCTGGCCCCCTCCGGAATGCCGCCGCTGTACGAGACGACCTGGCTCTCGGTGTTGGTCTTCATCGAGTAGTCACCGCCCGCGGGCCCCGCTACGTCCAGGTGGATCTTCGAATCGCGCACGCGGTCGCGAACAAAGCCCGGAACGGCCTCGAGGTTCGCGTTGAAGACGTCGACGAAGTCCCCGATTTCCCGGCCACAACCTCGAACCTGGTGGGGACCGGTATCGGTCACACTCCAGACCGTGCCGGCGGATCCGCGGACCTCGGTCGGCGGGGAGCTCGTCGAGTCTGTGTCTGCAGCCGCGCCAGCACTCACCGCCGCGGTCGGGACGGCCGCCAGCATCGTCACGACGAGAACCAGTGCGAGCGGGCGTCGAAGGGTTCTGGTGGTTCCCACGATCGGTCACCTCGGGCAGCCCGAACGTGGGCCGTGCCCGATCGGTCCCATCCTGTGCGCCGCCGGGAGACCCGCCCGTCGGGCCGTCCGGGAATCGCCCGTATACTGCCTCCTCCGGATTGACATAGCCGACCTGTCACATTGTGGGGACTAATAGTTTCCTACCGGAACGGGGGTGGGGAGCCGACGGGAGGAGAGGGGAGGGGAGGTGAACGAGAACCACGCGAAAGACACACGGAAGAAGACCGAGACAGACCGAATAGAGGGAGAAAGACCGAGAGAGACCGAATAGAGGGAAGAAGACCGAGAGAGACCGAATAGAGGGAGAGGAGAGGGACGATCCCGACGGAAGAAGATGAGGTGGCGGCGGACGTTCGGGTGAAGGGGGGATGCGGACCGGTGAACCAAAGCGCATACGAACGGTGAGGGCCCGATTTCCGGAATCAGTCTGCGGTCGAGATCAGCTCGAGCGCCTGCGGGCAGCCCCGCGCTTACGCCGGTTCGGCGGCCAGAACTTCGTACGTGGGAGCGACGCCCCCCGCGTCGTCCACGAGGAGGCGGGAAATTCCGGTCAGGTGGACCGCTCTCGCCGAGGTGAGCCGTTCGAACCGCTCGGCCGAGGCGGGCCGGCCTGTCGTGACACAGGGCAGTCGGCCGGCCGGCGTCTCAACGGCGAATCTGACGACGGGACGCGCCCGCGTCTCGGTGTCCTCGGGAACGACATCGTTCGTACAGCCGTGCTCGAGGCAGGTATCGACCGTCCAGGACCGAAGGAGCGGCTGGAGCACCGACTGCTCGTGCCCGACGGGACATTGGTAGGTGACGGCAACCGCCTCGTGTCGCCGTGAGGGTTCCTCGACGACGGCGGCGCTGTGAAGGGTGGTGAGCCTGTTCGCGTCGGTGATGGGATCCGCCATCGAGTAGTCCACCGCGTCGATCCGTCCCAGGGTCATCACGTGGACCGGAACGACCCTGTACCGCCGGCGATCCGCGAGGGTCGGGAGGTCGGCCTCGGCCGCGTAGCTCTCGAACCCCTCGCGCGCGGCGGTGATGACGTCGTCGGGCTCCTCGTGGAGAACTCTGGGATCGATGCCGACGTCCTCGTCCACGAGTGCGGGCGCGTCGGCGACGAGCCACCGGCCGAGAGGGTCGGCAGCGGCCCGCTCGACCTGCATTCGCCGCCCGCCCTCGTGAACCTGTGCCCAGTATCGCTGCCAGGGGACCGGATCGTTGGAAGTCATAGGTTCACCGATAATTCCTTGATGTTCGAGTTCGACGGCCCCGTATGGTAAATGCATCGCCGGTTGGCCTCACGTGCCAGCCCGGCCCCTATCGGGCCCGGCCTGGCCGTGACTCCGGGTCCCGGCCGGACCCCGGAGGTGGTCCCCGATGAGTGCGGGCGGGGGCATCCCCAAGCGACTCGGCCAGGTGAAGCGGCTCGTCATCGTCATCGTCGCCGCGGCCGTCGTCGCAGCCGTCCTGACCGCAGTCCTGGTGGCGACCGGTCTCGCCGAGGCGGTCCCCGAGGTCGAACTCCAGTCCGTGAACATGGTCCTGGCCCCCTGGTTCGCGCTCTTCCTTGTGTTGTTCGTCCACCTCGACTTCGCGGGAACAATGTACGTCTTCTTCGCGGCAAAGATCGTGACGAAAGCCGGCCAGGCCCGCGACCAGTGGGGAAATCTCCCCGACGCCGGCAAGGCCCTCGTCGCAGGGCTCCCCTACGCCCTGGTTGCGGCCGCAGCAGTGGTCCTCACCGACTTCCTGTGGTATTCAGTTTCGTCCGGTGTGCGGCTCGCCGTCCCGGTTGCCGTCTGGCTCGCCGTCGCAGTCGCCGCGATGAACCACCTGCGGGAGGCCGAGACGCTCCACGGTATCGTCCGCCTCCTCACGATCGGAGCCGCGGCCGGTATCGGCTTCGCCGCCGCGACACTCCTGCTCCGACGGGTTGTCGACAGCATCTCGATTCCTGGCTACGCCCCCCTGGCGGCGTTGCTCGTCGGCGCACCGCTGACCGCCATCGTGCTCGCCAGGAGTGCCCGACGGGAGCGGGGATACCTCGAGACGATCCTCATCAAGACTGGCTTCGCCCAGACCAGGCGGATCCAGGCTGTCACCGTCGCCCTGGGCATCGGCCTCCTGATCGCCGTGGTCGGCGCACTGTTCGTCAGCGTCACGCTCGGGGGGATTATCCCGATCGTCCTCGCCTTCCTGCTGCTCTGGGGTGGGTCGACCTACGGCGTCCTGCAGTGGTTCCAGCGAACCGACGTGACTCTCAGCGACCTGGTCATCGTCGACGTACGGGCCCGTTCCTCCGGCCGCCGGCGGGAACTCGAGATCATGAACCAGCGCGACGTCCGCGTGGACCTCCGGGAGGCCAAGATCCGCGACACGGCCTTCGACCTCTACCGAACCAACATCGACGTGATCCTCGCCCCGGGACAGACGGAAACCTTCGACATCCCGCCGGACTTCCAGCTCGTCCCCCAGCGGGACGACCTCTCGACGGACCTCCCGATGGGCTTTTCGCTGAGCAAGCGGGCGGAGGCCCCCGTTATCGTCACCCGGAACGGCGAGAAGTTCAAACTCAGGTGGCGGGAGGGTCTCGGCGAGCCGAGCGGAGAGGCCGAGCCGGACCAGCGACAACAGCGGACCCGCGAGGCGGAGCGACGGGAGGATCGAGCGTGAACCCACCGGCACCGACCCGGGGAAACCGGGTCCGGACCGGGAGGTGACGCATGCACGAGGAAGGCGACCAGGACGAGGATATCGGCGTGCTCCGCAACATCGGTGTCCTCCCCGCTGGCGGCGACCGCGGGGACGGGCCACCCACGGTCCTGAGCGACATCCGGCAAACCCGGGACGTGAGGATTCTAGGTCCGGTCCCGGACAGCGGCGTCGGAAGCTTCGCGGGAAGTCTCGGCCAACGGGTCGCCCGCCGTCGCGCGGGCGCCACGGTCCCGCTCCTCAGGATGGGACGCGGGTATCCGGAGAGCCACCAGGGCCCGTTCGCACACCTCCAGCAGGAGAGGTACCGACAGCCGAAGACTCACCTGCAGCCAGAGAGCCAGCCGCTGCCGCAAACCCATCCAGAACCGGACGCGACCGAGCCAGGTACCACCCCGATGCCGGACGCAACCGAGCCTGGCACCACCTCGACCCCGGGCGCGGCCGAGCCTGGCACCACCCCGACCCCGGGCGCGACCGAGCCTGGCACCACCTCGACCCCGGGCGCGACCGAGCCTGGCACCACC
>JAZKTI010000001.1:0-36677 GCA_036625635.1 Haloarculaceae archaeon | reverse complement strand
GGACGATCCCCACTCGTAGCCATTCGAACGGTCCCGTAGCCATTCGAACGGTCCCCACTCGAAGTCGCCTGCCGGCGTGTCCGGCACTCGCCAGCTAGGGACTGTCGCTCGACTCGTCACCCACAGGTCTCCGCCCCAGGGCCTCAGGGCTCGCGCCCCGTCCGCCCTCCCAGCTTTCGTCCCGTCCGCCCTTCCCGCTCTCGTCCCGCGCTCCGATCGGCCGCTCAGCTCTCGCCCCGATCTGTGTCCTGGGGATCGTGGCCCAGGTCCAGTGGCCGAAGCCAGCCCCACCAGAGGACGAGCACCGTGATCCCGTAGCCGAGGACCCAGACGGCCGACCCGAGGGTCCCGTAGCCGGCCGAGGAGAACAGCGAGACGACGATTCCCGTCCCGGCGATGCCGACCGCGAGGACGAGCACGAAGGCATGGCGGGAAGAGAGGTCCATTCTTGATCAGCCCTTCGTCGTGCCACCATGTCCCTCTTTCGTGTCGTCCTCACGAGTGGCGACGCTCGGTGAAGTCAGGAGGGTGTGTGATGTCAGGAGGGTGTGTGATGTCAGGAGGGTGTGTGAAATCAGGGGGATGGGGTGGGTAGCAGGATATTCGGGCCGAGAGACCGGGATTGACGATTGGCGCGACCGGAGACCGCAAGGGCTTTGCTGACTCTGCTCCGCTAATTCGACAATGGAGCCTCCCGACCGGGGAACGGGATTCGTCATCTCCGGTGTCGTCCTGATCGTTTTCACTATCGCCGGCAGCGCCCTCCTCGCCCCCGGTATCGCAACGCCAGGTGCGGGCAACGAAACGCTCGTCGGCATCCACGGCGGTGGAACCGGCTGGCACGACGAGGGAAGCGTCTACCTGCTCAACGGGAGTAGCGAGGTGTGGCGCGAGGACACCGCGAACAGTTACTTCGAGGTCACCGAACTCGCGAACGGGTCGGTGATGGCCGGGTACATGGACGGCGGGTACGAGGACTGTGGCCCCTACGAGTCCCCCTGTAGCCGGACCGGCTTCCGCGTGATCGATCCGGAGCCCGATCCCGAGGTTACCAGCGAATACAGCTTCCCGGTGCGGACCGTGAAGAACAGCGAGGCCCACGCTGCCAAACCGTTACCCGACGGCGGCGTACTCGTCGGGGACATGGAGGAGGAACGGGTCTTCGTGCTCGAGGACGGCGAGATCGCCTGGCAGTGGAACGCGAGTTCCTTCTACGACAAGCCCATCGACGTCACGGAGACTGACTGGCTCCACCTCAACGACGTGGACGTCCTCTCGCCGGACCGCTACCTCGTCTCTATCCGGAATGCGAACCAGCTCCTGATCCTCGAACGTGGCGTCGGCGTGGTGGAGGTCATCAACGAGGACAGGGACGACACCGACGACGCCGCCTGCACGCACGACGGCCAGCTCGCGGACACCGACGGGGACGGCGACGTCAGGTGCGGGAACAAGAGCGTCCTGAACCACCAGCACAACCCCCACTGGCTCGGCGAGGGTGCCGTCCTCGTCGCCGACAGTCACAACGACCGCATCGTCGAACTCCGCAACCGGAGTGGGATCTGGGAACCCGTCTGGTCGCTAGAGAGTGCCGGGGGGGTTCGGTTCGACTGGCCGCGAGATGCCGACCGCCTTCCGAACGGGAATACCCTCATTACTGACACGCTGAACCGTCGCATCGTGGAAGTGAACGACACCGGCCACGTCGTCTGGAGTTACGAGACAACGGATGTCCCTTATGAGGCGGACCGAGTCCCCGTCGGCGAACGCACTCCGGCCCCAACCTTCGACGGCAACATGACCGACCCGATCGCTGATCCCCCCGGTGACATTCCGGTCCTCTCGCTGGGGCTCGTGGGACTCAAGTCCCTTTTTCCGGGGGTTCCGTACTGGTTCAACGAACTCCAGCTCTTCCTCGTGCTGGCCGGTATCGGGACCATGGTCGTCGGCAGCGGCCTCCGATATCGGTCCGGGTGATCGACTCCAGGATCGGCCGGCCTCCGTCCCGAAGCCAGGTTGTGGACCGGGCCGGATTCAGACCGTCGGCCCGTCCCACTCGCTTCGACAGTCGTCGTCACAGAAGTGTGCCGTCTCGACAGCGTCGTCCTCGATCCAGGTGATTACGCGGTGATCCGCCGTCTGGACGACCACATCCCCACACGTTGCACACTCCGGCGCGTCATCCTCGGTGACGTCCTCGCCCAGGTCCGACGTGGGATCGACCATCGTACACAACACGTCGTGACGGCCGTATTTAATCCCAAAGATGTGGGTCGGCATTCACCTCCCAGCCACCCGGGCTGCGCTGCCCGTTCGGCCCCGGTCTCGACAGTGAGCAGGCCGATTGGCCCGACGTGGAGGCCCCCTCCGCGTCCGCCGACCCCGGCAGGACCGAGTGGAGACACGAGAACGGGCCCTCCAGGCTGTCTCGCTCGGCGTCCCGACGAGCGTTCGACCCCTATTTGTCCCGGAGAACAGTCTCTCCGGGACCCGTCCGTGTGCCGGTCCCGAGCGTCACGCCGGCGTTCAGCGTCGTGTCGACGGCGGTCTTGACCTCGTCCCCGAGGACGACGCCGAACTTTCGTCGCCCGGTGGAGACGCGCTCGCTCTTCACGGTGATCTCGATGGGCCGGTCGTCGTGGCGGAGGTTCGCGACGACCGTTCCCGCCCCCAAGTTCGCGTCCATTCCGACGACGCTGTCCCCGAGGTACGTCAGGTGGGGCAGGTTGGTCCCGCCACGGACGACGCTGTTCTTGACCTCGACGCTCTGGCCGACGTGGACGTCCTCCCCGAGCAGCGTCGCCCCGCGGACGTAGCTGTTCGGCCCTACGACGGCCCCCGAGCGAACCAGTGCCGGACCCTCGAGAACGACACCGGGCTCGATCGTCGCCCCCTCCTCGACGACGACGTCACCCCGGACCACGGCGGACTCGGCGACCGCGCCGTGGAGATTCCGCTCGAGTTCGGCCAGTTTCCACTCGTTCGCCGCCAGCAGTTCCCAGGGGCGGCCCACGTCGAGCCACCGGTCGACCGTCACCGGGGTCACGTCGAACTCCGCAACCACCCGATCCAGGACGTCCGTAATCTCGTACTCGCCGCGGGCCGAAGCCTCGACGTCCAGCCAGTCCCTTGCGGCCGCGGGGAAGACGTATGCGCCGGCGTTGGCCAGGTCGGTCGGCGGGTCGGCCGGCTTCTCGACGATGTCGGTCACGTGACCGTCGGCCGTCGACAGGACGCCGTAGTTCGTGGGGTCCGGCACCCGCGTCGCGGCGACGGCCGGGCCGGCACCCAGGAGGTCCTCGACGCTGGCCCGGTCGTAGAGGTTGTCGCCGTTGAGCACCGCGAAGTCGCCCTCGAGGTGGTCCCGTGCCGCGCGGACGGCGTCGGCGGTCCCTCGCTGTTCAGTCTGGACCGCGTAGGAGACCGGGACGCCCCGATAGGACTCCCCGAAGTAGTCTCGCACGGCCGCTGCCTCGTATCCCACCACGAGGATCAGTTCCGTCGCCCCGCCTTCGACGACCGCGTCGGCGGCGTGGGCGGCGAGTGGCCGGTCGGCCACCGGCAACATCGGTTTCGGCGTCGCGTCGGTCAGCGGCCGCATCCGCGTCCCCTGTCCCGCGGCCAGGATGACTACCTGCATGGACGACACGTTGAGCGGGTCGCGCCAAATGGCTACCGCTCCGCCACCAGATCGTCCGACCCAACACTGAGACACGGTCTCGCGGCCCGGGACCGCGACCCCGTTTGGGCCGGCGATATTGACCCGCTACCGGCGATGGCGCCCGCGACGGGCGGAAACCGGCGCCCGGTCCTCGAAGGATCGCTCGCAACTGGGGCACAGTCCCTTCTCGTAGAAGATCGTCGGCCCCTCGCGCGTCTCGGGGTTCCACGTCACGCGATACCCGCAGTGGTTACAAACGGTCTCCTTGCGGGGCATGTCTGTGGCTGGTCCGTACTGGCACATACCTCTTTCGGCGAGGGGACGGGGCCGAGTGTCTCACGGCCCTCGGGACGGATGCTCGTCTGCGGACCCGCCTCAGGTCACCAGGCGCTCGATACGCCGGAGGGCAATCACGGTCACGAGGACGTAGGGCCCGGCCAGGATCGGGACCTCGAACGCCACTCTGCAGCGGTCAGGGCCCAGCGGGGTGACGCGATGACCGGTCGCGGTGACGGGGCCGATCTGCCACGTCCACCGGTCGTCCTGGCAGGTGGCGATTTTGAAGGGGAGCCAGAGCCCGCCGACGGTCCGGACTCGTCCCGTGGTACCGGCGCGGATGCGTTCGTGCTCGCAGTCGACCGCAGTGATGCTCGGTCCCCAGGTCGGCCAGCGAGCCGGTTCGACAAAGACTCGCCAGACGTCACCGGCCGGCGCGTCGATCTTATGACTCGCGATGAGGCGGTGGCCATCAGGTGTTCGTTCGAGACCGATCCGTCCGATCACGTCCCCTCTCCGGGAGCGCTTTCGGCCCGACTCCCGCCGATTGCGTCCACGGACGGGTGTCCTCCGACTCGGTCCTTCATCCGTGGGGTGTACGCGCCCCAGGCCCAAATGGTCATCCCCCGAGTCGGGTCGAAGGGCCCCATTACGACGCTAGAAATAGCTGCGGTGGGAGGCTCTATTGGGCGTCGCGAGACCGTCTACCCCGGAGTGACGATCACTTGTGTGAGCGCGGAGACCAGGGACCCGAGGGGCGCCCGGTCGGCGGCCCTCAGTGGCTGGCTGTGGCCCTTCGTGAGCGACTGCGTTGGCCAGCAAGCGAGCGCACCGCGGGGAGATATCCACCGCAGGTCAGCTGTGTGAGCAGCAGAGTCCGGGACGGCAGAACGATGTTATCGATACCGGCGGGTTGTTCGGGTAGCAGCGGTTCCATCGGTGAATACTGGGCTCGCATGCAGTAGGTAGCTCGCCTGGCTATCAGGTTACACGGCCGACAGAGACCTGCAGCCGTTTCGTGGTCGCAACAGAGACGTTCGCCCTGTTGAGTCGCACAGAGCACCGCGGACAAACCTCCTTCGAGAGCGCGATCATATCGCGGACCCCCAGGTCCCCGCGGCATCCTCGACTTCCGCGACGCCCCGATCTTCGATACCTGCTGGGGGCAACGGCAGCTGTCCCAGGAGCCCGTCTGCTCCGTCGGCGGACGTCCCAGCCGATCGTGTGGCCCTCTCGACCCCAGCACACTCGGTCCAGTAGCCCTCCAGCCTCGCCTCGGTATAACGTATCTCGACACTCGCTCCGCAGGATGGACAGGACCGGTCGATGCGGGTGGGTTCGATACGGGGGGTTTCGGTCACCGCTCCCGAAAGTACAGCCACGACAACCCGCCGTCCCGGCTGGCGGAGCGCGTCCCCCTCATCGGTTTTCCGGATGAAGTGGTCCATGAGGTTGTCGAGCTGGTAGCTGAAGTTGCCGGCGAGGCCGCGCTGGCGCTGTGCCCTGAGTGCCTCCTCGTCACCGCGAAGGTGGTGGGCAGTGGCGTTCCCGAGATTGATCTCTGCTGGGACAGCGCCGGCGTCTCTGAGAACCGTCGGCCTCGCACTGTGGAGTTTGGCAGCACGCAGAGCCGAATCGTCGACGACGGGAGTCGCTGTGGCGCCTGTTTGACCACTCACAGTCCGTTCGCCACGGTGTTCGGAGAGGTGCTCGAACGACTACCGGGCTTCAGTTTGGCGACATCCCAGGCCGTTGACGAGGAGGTCCACGCCGAACGCTCGTGTCGGAGCGAGCCGTTTCTCGTATTCGATGGTTGCCGTCGCGTACCGCCAGTGCTTATCGCGACGGCCGATTCGTTGCTCGTCTCCCTTTGGCCGGGAAATGGGGAGGTGCGGGCAAAAACCGTGTTCCAATTCGAACCACCCGATGCGGCGTCTCGAGGAACAGTAGTGCCGAACCCTCCTTCGGTATTCGGACCCTGCGAAGAAACTCCGATGCGCCGGCCGGGATTAGAGCCCAGGTATTACGGGTAAATCGGTATATTAATCGAGTGATATGTTCGTCCCCAAGCCGCCTATCGGCTTCGCCACTGATCGATCCACACCCGGCTTCCTGCGAGTTCATGAGATGGATAATGCTCAATAATCCGCTCAAGCGTGTGAACAGCTTTCGCCGGCGATTGACGGAGAAACACGGGGTTGGTGTAGATAACGAGGCCGGCATGCTCGATTGAGTCTCCAAGCTCCCCACCGAAGTCCTTCTTGTCATGGGTTATGAACACGAGATCGTTTTCGGCAGCGTATTCGAGCAGCTCGAAATCCGGAGTTCCTTGTCCAAGGACGTCCCTCGCGCGTTTTACCGTCAAATCATTGGAGCGCAATGTGCTAACGAATACACTGGGGACGTGTTCGTCGGTAAGAAAAGAAACTGTCACTGTGCAGGTTCAGGTGGACTGAGTGCCTCTTCTGAGAGGCGCGATTCCAGTTCTTCGCGCTCTCGTCGAAGCTCCCGCATCTCCTCAGAATGTTCGTGATAATAAGCGAGAGCAGCGTAGATTTGGGCGAGCGATGAGTCGAGTTGATCGGCGAGGTCTTCCGGGGAATACCCGCCCCCAGCTACAAGCTCATAAATGTCAAGAACCCCAACGCGTGTGCCAGCGATGCGAGGCTCACCGCCCAAGACATCGTCGGTACATTCGATGCTCACCATACATTTAGCGTTGGTCGCAGCAATACAAAAACGTTCGTTCGCCAGATTCCATCCTCTACGACCGAATTCACCGACTCTGAGTTGAACACTGGTTTTACGGGTAAAACATGTGTTCCCACCAACGGCGGGTGGTGAGGAACACGGCTTCCAGCATCTATAACAGCCGATATCACAACTTACAAAATTATGCGCCGGCCGGGATTTGAACCGGAGTCAGAACGTCCTGCTCGGGCCGTCGGCCCTGCGCGAGTTGCCTCTGACTGGGCTCAAATCCACTCCCTGGGCGTGGATTCGTCTCAATCCCGGTGGTCGCTCGACAATCCATGCTCGGTCGGGGATTTGAACCCCGGTCATCGGCTCTCTTCCAACCTGGGACGACCCATGATTGTCGAAAGGCCGAAATGATTGGCCGGACTACACCAACCGAGCGCATTCGAAGTTCACTCCCTTGCTGTATTAAAGCCTGTCTTTCCCGCCGAACCCGGGCCACTCAATTTATTGATCATCGGGTATGTACTCTGAGTCGAGTTCGGGGTCGAAAGACACGTCTCCGAAGTCAGCCTTCGTGTGGCAACTGTTGCAGAGAAGGACCAAATTCCCTACCGGTACTTCTCCTCCAACCACCACCGATTACGGTATCGGTTCACCATCGGGTACGATAGGTACGTTCTGAAATATAAACATACGTGAGAGGCCGGTCTGATTACTTCCCCTCGAACTCGGGCTCCTCGTCGCTGCGGAACTTCGCGACGCCCTCGAAGAAGTCCTCGGTACCGATGAGGTGACCGAAGGCCTGGGCCTCGGCCTCGAGGCCGGCCTCGGTGTCGTCCCGGCCCGCGAGCATCGCCCGCTTGGTGTACTCCTGGGCGATGGGCGGGCCGGCTGCGAGATCCTCGGCGAGTGCGAGGGCCCGCTCGTCGAACTCCTCGGGCTCGACGACCTCGTTGACGAAGCCGTAGTCATACATCGTCTCGGCGTCGTAGTGGTCGCAGGTGAAGATGATCTCCTTGGCTCGGCCCTCGCCGACGTGGTTCGCAAGCCGCTGGGTCCCGCCCCAGCCCGGCATGATGCCCAGATCGTGTTCGGGCTGGCCGAAGGTGGAGCGCTCCGAGGCGATCCGCATGTCCGCGCAGGCGGCCATCTCCATCCCGCCGCCGAGTGCGTACCCGTCGATGGCGCCCACGACCGGCATCGGGATCTCCTCGAGTCTGCCCCAGGTCGACGCGCCCTGCCGGCCGAGGTCGACCGCGGCGACCGGTTCGGCGCTGCCGGCCATGCCGACGGCGTCGGCGCCCGCACAGAAAGCGCGGTCGCCGGCACCCCGGACGAGGACCGCGCGAACCCCGTCGTCGGCCTCCAGTTCATCGAGGGCGGCGTCGAACTCGTCGAGTAACTCGGGCGTGACCGTGTTCATCTGCTGGGGGCGGTCGAGGACGATCTCCCCGACGTGCTCGGCGGGATACTCGAGGCGGATGGTCTCGAAGTCGACCGCTTCGGTGGCCTCGCCCTCGGCCTCGCCGCCGTAGAAGCCGCCCTCGTCTGCGGCCTCCAGCAGACCCTCGGAGACCTCGTAGCGGGCGGCGCCGGTCTCCTCGTGGAGCTCTTCGAGGACCTCGACGAGTTCGTCGAGCCCGTGCTCGTCCGCGAGTTTCGCGGGCCCGTCCGGCCACGCGCCGCCGAGCACGACGGCGCGGTCGACGTCCTCGACTGGGGCGACGTCGTTCTCGAGGAGTTTGCCGACCTCGTTGGCCACGGCGGCGAGCAACCGCGTTGCGACCTCCTCGCGGGCGGCGTCGGGCGAGTACTCCGCGCCCGGGCCGTCCCCGTACTCGTAGAAGCCCTCGCCGGTCTTCTTCCCGTACTTCTCTGCCTCGACGGTGCGTTCGAGGAGCGGGCAAGGCTCGTAGGGGTCGCCCAGCACCTCGTGGAGGTACTCCAGGACGTGAAGGGTGACGTCGTTGCCGACCTGGTCGCCGAGTTCGAAGGCGCCCATCGGGAGGCCGACTTCGTAGGCGGTCGTCGCGTCGACCGCCTCGATGGTCGCGTCCCCCGATTCGACTATCCAGCAGGCCTCGTTCATCAGCGGCACGAGGACGCGGTTGACGACGAACCCGGGTTCGTCCTTCCGGACCCGGACCGGCTCCTTGTCCATGTCCTCGGCGAGGGCGACGATCAGGTCCATCGTCTCATCGTCCGTGTGGTCGCCGCGGATGACCTCGACGAGGTCCATCCGGATCGGCGGGTTGAAGAAGTGCATCCCGCAGAACTGGTCGGCCCGGTCGGTGACCTCCGAGAGGTCGGTGATCGAGAGGCTCGACGTGTTGGAGGCGAAGACCGTCCGGTCGGGAGCGACATCGTCGAGTTCGTCGTACACCTGGCGCTTGATCTCCATCTCCTCGATGATGGCCTCGATCACCACGTCGGCGTCCTCGACGGCCTCGGCGAGGTCGACGTGGGTGCTTATTCGGTCGAGGGCCGCCTCGGCCTCATCGTCGGGGACGTGACCGTCCTCGGCGAGTTTGTTCAGGCTCCACTCGATCTGGTCGTAGCCGTCCTGAACGATGTCCGCCTCGATATCGCGGAGAGCCACGTCGTAGCCGGCAAGTGCGGCCACCTCTGCGATCCCGTGTCCCATCGTCCCGGCCCCCAGAACTGTGATCGTGTCGACGTCCTCGAGATTCATGGTTGTACGTGTTCGAAGACTCCCGGACGCGGCTTCAACGTTTCTTTCTCTCCAGGAAACTGTCTACCAGTTGTATCCCTTGTAGAGGCACTTCTAATCGTACAAATGCGTCGATTCTTTAAACCCTATGCCTGTTTCTTCGTGATTACGAACTGTTATGGGCCCGCTTGCCTTGCAAAAGCACATGGATTTCAGCCTGTCACCGGAACAGGAACAGATCCGCGAGGAGGTCAGTCGCTTCGCGGCCAACGAGGTCGAACCCGTCGCGACCGAGTTCGACGTCGAGGAGAAGTTCCCACACGACGTGGTCGAGGAGGCGGCGAAGATGGGCCTCACGGGTGCGAACATCCCGATCGAGTACGGTGGCGCCGGCTACTCGCCCCTCGACACCGCAATGATCATCGAGGAACTCTTCGCCGCGGACCCCGGCATCGGCCTCTCCATCGTCGCCTGTTCGTTCGGCTCGGACGCCATCATCGGCTTCGGGACGGAGGACCAGAAAGAGGAGTACCTGGAACCCGTCGCGACGGGCGAAGCCATCATGGGCGCGGCCATCAGCGAACCCGACGTGGGGTCGGACGTCTCCTCGGTCTCCACCCGCGCCGAGAAGGACGGCGACGAGTGGGTCATCAACGGCAACAAGATGTGGATCACCAACGGGACCGTCGGCGACTTCTTCGTCGTCCTGGTCCAGACCGACCCCGAGGCCGAAGGCCGGTACAACGGCTTCTCCCAGATCATCGTCGAGTCCGACCGCGAGGGCTTCGAGGCCGAGAAGATCACCGGCAAACTCGGCATCCGTGCCTCGGACACGGCGGAGCTCCTGTTCGACGACGTCCGGGTCCCCGAGGCAAACCTGGTCGGCAACCGCGGCGCCGGCTTCCTCCAGCTCATGCAGTTCTTCGACGAGACCCGCACCGCCGTCGCCGCCCAGGGCGTCGGCATCGCCAAGGGCGCGACCGAGCGCGCCCTCGAGTACGCCCAGGAGCGCGAGCAGTTCGGCAAGTCCATCAGCGAGTTCCAGGCCATCCAGCACAAGCTCGCGGACATGCACACCCGGACCGAGGCTGCCCGCCAGCTCACCTACAAGTCCGCCTGGAGCGTCCGGAACGCCGACGAACAGCTCACCGCCCTGGCTTCGATGGCCAAGGAGTACGCCTCCCGCGTGGCCGTCGACGTCGCAGACGAGGCCGTCCAGATCCACGGCGGAGCCGGCTACGTCAACGACTTCGACGTCGAGCGGTTCTACCGCGACGCCAAGATCACCCAGATCTACGAGGGGACGACCGAGATCCAGAAGAACATCATCGCCCGCGAGATGCTCGGCAAGGGCATGATGTAGGCCGTTGCCCCACGGCGGGGCTGTGGTCCTCGACCGGGTCCTCCCCACCACGATCTCGTAGTTGTGACCGGATTCCCGCCCCGACATAAAGACCCATTGTGCTATGGGACAAGGGCCACCCCTTCTCACCGGCAAGTTTGTAGTGCCGGGGACGCCAGGGCATTGCCGTTGTCACCCGGCGCTGGGGACTCACCTCGGGCCGTCCACTCCGACGGCTCACTCCTTCCGTGTGCGCGGCCGCGGTACGCATCGCGGCCCTCTTCCCACACCGCGACCGGCCGGTATGCATGTGATCACGGTCGGGATGTGCCGGACTCGCTGGGTGGTCGGGAAACCGTGCTCCCTGTGGGTCGACGGTCACCCCGATACCCGCCGACGGCCTTACGTGATCGGCCCCCCGGAGTTCAGGTGATGGGTCAGACCGACAGCATCGCGCTGATCCGCGAGGACCCCGACCTCGCTCCCGTGGTTGAGCAGCTGGGTCCGGTGACGCTCGAACCGGCCGAGGATCCATTCGAGCGGTTCCTGACAGCGATCGTCCGCCAGCAGGTGTCGATGGCGGCAGCGGCGGCGATCAACGAACGCCTCGCCGATGCCATCGAGGTCACGCCCGCGGCCATTCTGGCGGCGGACCGAACCACGCTCCGCGAGGCGGGACTCTCCGAAGCCAAGACCGACTACGCGAAGGCGATCGCGACGGTCTGGCAGGAGCGCGGCTACGACCGCTCGTACTTCGAGGCCCTCAGCGACGAGGCGGTCGTATCAGAGCTGACTGACATCCACGGCGTAGGCGACTGGACCGCGAAGATGTTCCTCATGTTCTGTCTCGGCCGCGAGGACGTCTTCCCCGTCGAAGACCTCGGCATCCGCAAGGGCATGTGGCGGTTTGTCGACGAGGATCTCGGCCGAGCAGCAATGCGCGAGCGCGCCAGCGAGTGGACTCCCTACCGGAGCTACGCCAGTCTATACCTCTGGCGAGGCGTCGAAAACGACCTCTGAGGGTACCGCCTGCATCGTGTCCCGAAGGCATCAGGTGCCGACGGCCGGGCCCGTCCAGTGGCGGCCCAGGGACGTGTCCGACGAGAACGACCTCAGTGAGTGACAACGAGCGCCCGAGAACAGCCTCAGTGAGCGACTGCGAGGGGCCGAGAGGAGATTCAGTGAGCGACTGCGAGGGGCCGAGAGGAGATTCAGTGAGCGACCGCGAGGGGCCGAGAACAGCCTCAGTGAGCGACTGCGAGGGGCCGAGAGGAGATTCAGTGAGCGACCGCGAGGGGCCGAGAACAGCCTCAGTGAGCGACTGCGAGGACCCGCGACCGGGGGCCGTCGCACTCGACGAGGAGGACGGACTGCCAGGTGCCCAGCTGGAGGCCGCCGTCGACGACGGGGAGGGTCTCGCTGGGGCCGAGGAGACTCGCCCGGAGGTGAGAGTCTGCGTTGTCGTCGACCTCGTCGTGGGCCCACCCCTCCTCTGGCACGAGGGTCGCGAGGAATTCCTCGACGTCCTCGAGCAGGCGGGACTCGGCCTCGTTGACGATCACCGCCGCGGTGGTGTGCTGGCTGAAGACCGTCACGGTACCATCGGCGTCCTCGGGGACGGCGTCGCCTACCTGGTCGGTGACGTCGAGGACCTGCAGCCGCCTGTCGGTCCGGACGGAGACCGTCTGCGTGGTCATGGGCGACCTTCGGCCGCAGCCGGTTTGAAGCCTCCCACTATTCCGACGGTTGCACTCTTCTGTCTCCGGCTCCTCGACCGATCGTGGCCGGACGAGTCCGTCCGGTCGGCGGGTGGACCCGTGGGGGTGATCGTCGCCGATGGCTGATCCACTCGAGTCCGGGTAGATCCACACGCTCGTCGCGTGGATCTCAGGCCAGCCACTCTTCGGGCTTGGTGTCGTAGTCGACGTCCTCGGCGGCGAGGTGGTCGACCTCGCGCCAGCGCAGCTCGGTCTCCTCGAAGCTCATCCCGTCGTAGCGGATCTGTCGGCCCGTCTCCTCGGCCGCCGGTTCGCTGTCCCGCCGCCGGGCCACCTCCACGTCGTGTTCGTCGTAGGACTTCACGATCGTCCGGAGGACGACGGGACGGCCCCAGAGTTCGAAGACGCGCTCGAGGGTGTTCTTGGCTTGCTCGAGGTCGAGCTGGACGCCGTTGTAGCGGTGTTCCAGCAGGAGTTCGTTTCGGTTCTCGAAGTTGCCGTCGGCGACGACCACCGTGGGCTTGCCGAAGTTGGTGAACTGCAACAGGAGTTTCCGCTTGACGTCCTCGTGATCCGTGGAGGTGACGCGGTGGTCCTCCGAGGAACGCACCCACTCGTAGGTGAAGTAGTCGTTGTCCTCGACGAACTCCCGGGTCAGGAACTCGTCGAGGAAGGTCACGTCGTTGTGACTCTCGCGGACCTCGCGCATCCGGTCCCAGCCGACCGTATAGTCGATATCGTCGAGGGCCTCGTCGACGTCGGTGTACTTCGCGTCGTCGAAGAGGTACCGCCACACTGAGCCGAGTTCCTCGCCGCCCACGCGTGCCAGGAACCCGCGGAACTGCGGGCGGGCCAGGGAGTAGTGGCGTTCGGCCAGCCCCTCGTAGGTGAGGACCTTCCAGGGGTCCCTCGAGACGTCAACCTCGCCGGCCTTTGCGGCAGCGAGTCCCTCGGCGTCGATCCGCGGGTCTTCGGGATCGAACCCCTCGAGCCAGTCCGGGTCGACGCTCGCCACGGCGTCGTCGGGAGCGAGGCGCTCCTGGACCTGATGGAAGTCGACGAGGTCGTGGAAGTTCTGTGGGGTGACGCCGTCGACGCGGAGGAGCAACTCGACGACGTGTCGTCGGTTCGCCGCGCTCTCGACGTACTCCCAGAGTTCCATCCCCAGCGCATAGGGATTCAGCCCGCCCGAGCCCAGCACCCTGGCCATGTGCTCGGCGTAGGTGACGAACTCGTCGGTACCCGCGAAGCCCTCGCCGGTCATCATGAGGGACTCGTGATAGGCCGCCCACCCCTCGTTCATGACCTTGGTCATCTTCTGGGGCGCGAAGTAGTAGGCCTCCCGCCGGAGGATTTCGAGGACGTCCTTCTGCCAGTCGGTCATTTCCCGTGCCCGTTCTGTCTCCTCGTCGTACTGCTTCCCGTGGGCCCGGAGGAAGCCGAGGACGTCCGTCTCGGGCTCGGGGGGGAAGGCGACGCCGTCCTCGTCGTCGGCCTGGGCGTCGAGCCACTCCTCGGTAAAGACCTGGTCGCGGACCTCCTCGGAGACATCGAGGTCGTCGAGTTGTTCGCCCAGGTCCTCGAACTCCGGGTCGTCGTCTCGCCGGCCGGTCGTGACCGGGACGTAGGGCCGGTGCTGGTCGACGTTGTCCTCGAGACAGAGCGCGTTGTCGATCCACTTCTCGACCGCCGCACGGTCGATCTCCGGGTCCCGGAGGTACTCGCCGATGGTGTCCGCGTGTCTCGCCAGCATCGCAGCGGCGTTGGGCCCGCGCGAGCCGCTGGTCGCGACCTGCGGGTCGGCCTGCCCGGGACCCTCGTCCCAGGGCATCGCGGCGTGGTCTGCGGGAGAGTCCTTTGCCTCTTCCTGGGCACTCGCCGTGGGACCGTCACGCCGACCGCCCGTTCGCCCGTCGCGCTGCGATTCGGCACCACTCCCTCGATTTGGCGGGCCGCGTTCGCCGGTCGCGCCGGCACCGGCTGCGAGAGATCGGTCGCCGCGGTCGGCGAACAGGCCGAACCACTCGTTGTTGGCGAAGAAGTCGGCGTGGGCCTCGACGTGGGTGATGACCGCCTTCTGGTCAGCCAGCGAGTTCGACACCTGGAGGAAGGCGTGGGCGGGGTCGTCGTTGTTGACGATCTCGAAGGCTTTCCCGCCGAGGAACTGGCCCTGCTTGCGCTGACGGTCGTAAGCCATGCCCCAGCGCCAGTGCGGGTACCGGTCCTGAAAGCCGCCGTAGGCGATCAGCTCGTTCATCTCGTCGTAGTCGACGATCCAGTAGTTCACCGGGTACGGCGACAGCCCGAGCTTCCGGGCGAGAGCGGCGGCCTCTCCGACCGGCTCTTCGAGGGTCTCGGCGGTCCGCTGTTTCTCGATGCGGTCGGTCGGCGTCATCCCGACACCTCCGCGGGCGGCGTTTGCTCGCCCTCCGTGCTGAGGATCTCGTAGATGGCGTCGGTTATGTCCGAGGGACTCGAGACGTAGGCGACGGCCACGTCGTCCTCACCACGAAACTGACGCTGGACCTCCTCGGCGTGGGTCGCGTTGATCGCGTTGCCGCTGGGCTGGGTCTCCACGTAGGCGTGCAGGTTCGCGTCGATCTCCGCCATCAGCGGAATCACGTTCTCCTCGGTATCGTTCGAGGAGTTCTCAGAGTCGCCCGCGGCGAAGACGTACCGGTTCCACTCGCTCCAGGGGTAGTCCTCGAGGAGGTCCGCGGCGAGTTCGTAGGCGGCGGAGATGCGCGTGCCCCCGCCCGATCGGATGCCGAAGAACTCCTCGCGGTCGACCGTCCACGCGTCCGCGTCGTGGGCGACGTAGCAGAACTCCGCGTTGTCGTACTTGCCCTGGAGGTACCAGTCCAGCGGCGTGAAGGTCCGCTCGACGAGTTCCCGCTTCCGCTGGCGCATCGATCCCGAGACGTCCCGGATGTTGACCACGACGACGTTCTTCTCGGGTTCCCGGACCACCTCGGGATAGCGGTACCGCTCGTCCTCCCGGCGGAACGGAACCTGATCGACGCCCTCCCCGCGGAGGCGAGCCGCTGGGGGCGTCCGCTCGACGCTCTCCTCCATCTCCGACAGGCTGCCGTAGGTGGATCGCTCGGCCGGCGAAAGTTCCTCGTCGGCCTCCGCGAGCCAGGGGCGCGAGACCGGCACGTTCTGGTTACGGGCCCACTCGAATACCTCGTCGGGGCCCATGCCATCGACTTTGAGGGCCGCCCGGACGTAGTCGCGGTCGAAGTCCATCGCGAGTTTGCGCTTCAGGCCCGCCTTGAACAGCCGCTCGAAGTCGAGTGTGCTGGTGGGGCCGGTGCGCGTGACGTCTGTGTACTCCCCCTCGGTCTCCTCGACGACCGTCTTGCCCTTGGGCTCGAGGTCGAGGCCGAGTTCCTCGTCGAGTTCCGCCGCGAACTCCTCTGGGTCCATCTCGTAGTACTCGTGGTCGCTCCCCTCCTCGCCTGGCTCGCCATCGTCCTCGCCGTCGCCCGGCTGTGGCTGGGCGTCGACCGGGTCGCCGGGCTCTGGGTCCTCACCCTGGCCGATCCCGCCCATGTCGCGCTGGTCGTACTCGAAGGCGGGGAGATCGACGATCTTGATCGGAATCCGGACCGCGTCGGGCCGGCTCCCCCCGAGATCCCCGTACTGGATGAACTCCGCGAGGTCCTGGCGGCGCCGCTCGCCGACCTCCCGATACCGGTCGAGGTCGTCTCTCAGTCCCATCGCTCGCTCACCCCGGTTTCGGTCGTGCTCGACCCGCCCGCCATCGCGTTCAGTCCCATCGCTCGCTCACCTCCGCCATCACGCGGCGGCTCGTCAGTTCCGCCGCCGCCGCGCTGTAGCCGAAGGTCTCCTGCATGGCGGCGACCGTGTCCGCCTTGACCCGGGCCGTCTCCGTTTCGTGGGGCGGGTTGGCCCACTGGTGTGGGTCGAGATCCTCGAAGGTCCGCTCGACGGCCGTCCAGTCGTGGCTCCCGAGCACCGCCTCGATCACCGGGATCGCGCTCGGGTCGACGTCCGCGACGCGGAACTCCTCGTCCCGGTTGGTCCAGGCGTGTCTGTTGAGTGCCGTGATGACCTTCCCCGTTCGGAACCGGACGACGGGGTCCGTTGGCTCGGCTCCCTCGTAGTCGTCGGCGTCGAACCGACCGAGGTGTTCGATCTCGAACACTTTCATCTTGAGCGGGTCGGGCTCGACCTGTTCGCCCCGCTCGTTCGCCAGCGTCTCCTCCGCGTCCCAGGCGTAGACGTGCTCGACGTACTCCTCGACGGTCTCGTCGTCGACCGCCTTCTCGGCCATGACGGCGTTCAGGACGTCCCCCTCCTGCCGTTCGAAGACGTGTTCGCGGACGATCGCGACCCGGTCGGCGAACTCGGTGGCCTCGGTGTTCGAAAAGACCGGAGCGTCCCCGAGCCGGTCCGCCATCGCCCGGAGAACGCCTCCAGGCATGATGACGTCCTCGACTGGGAGGTCCTCGTGGAATCGATCGGAGGATTCCTGGAGGAGGTCGGCGAGCACGTCCCGGGTGTAGGTCACCGGGATGCCGTGGGCGCCGTCGACGGCGTCGTCGTCGAATTCGAAGTCCTCGACATCCCGGCGCTCGTCGCCCTCCTGGAGGTATCCCCGATCGAACAGGAGCGCCTTGTCGACGAGGTCGAGTTCTCTGGGGACGTCGCTGGCGTCCAGCCTGGTGACGACGTCGTACAGGGCGGCCGCCTCGAGGGTGTGGGGTGCCAGTTCCCGCCCGACAACCCGGTCGTCCCCGGCGCGCACCTGCAACCGGAGCGGTTCCCGGATACGCTCCTCGATGGCCGCCCGGGAGTCCCCGTCCCAGACCGCCGTCTCGTTGGTGAGTTCGCGCCTGAGCAACTGCGTCTCCAGCGAGAGGTTCGTGAGATAGCCGAACGTCCGCCTGTCGAGGCGCCGCTTGAGCGCCTTCAGCGGGTCCGACCCCTCCCGCTCGGCGTGCTGGTCGAGCTGGTGTTCGAGGTCGGGATTCGAGATGACGACGAGCTGGGTGTCGACGGCCATACCGATGCCCTTGTCGAGCTTGACGCGGCCCTCGTCGGGCACGTTCAACAGCTTCTGGAGCAGGTCGGCGTGCTGGGCGGCGTCCTCGACGACGGTCAGGAGGCCGTTCCCCTGCGAGAGCACGCCATCGTAGGAAAAGGCCTGCGGGTTCTTGCGGCCGCGGGAGTCCAGTTCCCGGAGCATTCCCGTCATCCAGGAGCCCACCAGGCGTTCCTTGGGCGTACCATCGTCCTCGGAGTGCAAGACACCGATGCCGGTTCCGACGTCGACGACGAAGTTCTTCACCCGGAGGTGCTTCGGGTCCGTCACCGCCGAGAAGAGGTCCTCGCGCCCCTCACGCCGGTATTGCTCCTCGAGGTAGTCGTAGGCCTCCCTCGAGAACGGGTCCAGGTCAGTCTCGAGCCGGAGCGGGATGTGATCCTCGAGGCGGTCGTTGAGCGCGTCCACGATATCGGCCCGGACCGCGGGCGGGAAGACCGACAGGGGGTGTGTCTGGACCGGGCTCTCGTACCAGTCGTCCTCGTCGTGGGGCGTCTCGTCGGCGTAGGTAAGCCCCGGGGTCTCCCCGGCACCGGCGACGTTCCACTCGAGGGTGTACCGTCGGCCCGCCGGCGTCTTCGAGTACTCCCGGAGCCCGTTGACGAGACACCGCTTGAGTTCGGACTTGCCGGTCGCAGTGGGGCCCTCGAGCCAGACGATCTTCTCCTCCTTGCCCCGGCCGGCCGCGATCGAGCGGAGGTCGTCCACGAAGCCGTTGAGGACGTCCGTGTTCCCGAGGACCGCGTGCTCCCCCTCGTTCGCGGGATCGTCGAAGAAGCGGTATCGTTCCTTCTCCTCCCCCTCCTCGATGACGGTCCGGGTCCCGGCGTCCTCGATGGCGGCCAGGAGGTACTTCGGTGCCTGGGCGGCCCGACGCGGTTCGTCCAGCAGTTCCTCGACGTACTCGGCGAGACTCGTCGGCTCCTGGTACGTGCTCTCGAGGGCGCGATCGGCCGCGGAGACGAACTGGTCACCCCGCACGGGTTCAGTCCTCCATCTCGCTCTTTGCCACCTCGGCGCCCGCGAACTCGAGGACCTCCTTCGCGCCCGGCTCGGAGTACCCCTGTTCGACGAGGGCGTCGATCCATCGGTTGCGCTCGTCGTCGTCCATCTCGCCGCTCGCGACCAGCGCCGAGAAGTTGATGTTGTGTTTCTTGTCCTCCCAGAGTTTCCGCTCGAGAGCCCGCCGGAGCCGGTCGTTGTCCTGGGGGTGGAAGGTGTCGCCCTCCCGGGCGCGTCGGGACACCCAGTTCGAGACCTCCTGGCGGAAGTCGTCCTTCCGGTCCTCTGGGAGCTCGAGTTTCTCCTCGACGCTCCGGAGGAACTGTTCGTCGGGCTCCTGCTCGCGGCCGGTAATCTCGTCCTCGACGGTCGTGTCGTCGATGTAGGCCATGACGTGGTCCATGTACTTCTCGCCCTGACGCTGGATCTCGTCGATGTCGTAAGCCAACGCGTGGCGGACGTCCTCGATCGCGCGTTCCCGGTACTCCTCGCGGGTCAACTCCAGGTACCGGTAGTACTCCTCGAAGGCATCCGGCGAGATGGAGCCGTGGTGCTCGAGGTTCTCCTCGAGGTGGTTGAACGTGGTCAGCGGCGACAGGAACTCCCGATCGCGGTGCATCGAGTCCATGATGGCCTCCGCGATCTCGTCGCCGACGAACCGCGGCGACACGCCCGACATCCCCTCGCCGACGTCCGCCTTTGCCTCGGCTTCCTCCTCGAGTTTCGTGACGTCGACCTCCTCCGCGGCGTCGACCTCGCCGTTGTACGCCTTGGCCTTCTGGACGAGGTCGACGGTCGAGGCGTCGGGCACCTCGAGGCGGGTCAGGACGCCGAACAGGCCCGCCATCTCGAGGGTGTGGGGTTCGACCTGGATGTCCGGGAGGTCGGCGTTCCGGAGCATCTTCCGGTAGATCTCGGCCTCGTCCTCGTAGGAGAGGACGTAGGGGAAGTCGATCCGCTTCGTTCGGTCGTTGAAGGCCTCCATTTTCTCGTCGCCCTTCTTGTCCCGGTACTCCGGCATGTTCGTCCGGCCGACGATCACCTGGTCGATGTCGATCCGGGGGTTGTTCTTGGGCTTGATCGTCTGTTCCTGGGTGGCGTGCAGGAAGTCATAGAGGAACTCCCGCTGGAGCTTCAGGAGTTCCTCGCCGGAGAACAGGCCGCGGTTGGCGTTACAGAACGCCCCCGCGTAGTCGAAGGCCCGCGGATCTGACTCGCCATAGACGGCGATCTTCGAGTAGTTGACGTCGCCGGTCAGTTCGGTCTCGTCCTGGTTCTTCTTGTCCTTCGGTTCGAAGGTCTCGACGGCCTGGCGACGGTTCTCGTCGGCGACGAGTCGGACCACCTCGACGTGATTGTCGAGGACGGCCTCGAGGTCGTCGTCGTAGTGGGCCAGCAAGTGGTCCATGTAGAACTCGCTGGCCGGATCGAGGGCCTGTTCGTTCCGGATGGTGTAGGGCGCATCGAGCACTTCGTTGATCTCGGCGAGGACTCGCTCGCGTTGTTCCTGGGGAAGCAGGACGAGCGGGTCCTGGTCCATCGGCGACCGGACCACGTCGTCGGCGGGGTCCTGGTCGGGCACGATGTCACAGATGTTCCGCCACCGGAATGTGTACATCCGGCCGGCCTCCCGGCGGGTATAGTCCTCGAAGTACCGCCGAATCTGAGAGTCGAAGTCCGACTTTCCGGACCCGACCGGCCCGAGCAGGAGGAGGATCCGCCGCTCCGGCCCGAGGCCCCTGGCCCCCGACTTGACCTTGTTGACGAACTCGTGGATGGCTTCGTGGACGACGGGCCCGTAGAAGGTGTTCTCGCCGTCGTCGAGGGGGTCCGCCGAGGCGAGTTCGTACTCGACGACGCCAGCCTTCTCGTCGTACTCGGTCCCGTAGTAGTCGAACATGTCGGCCGTTCGCTGGTGGGCCGAGCGGGCGATCGTGGGATCCTCGTACACCTCGTCGAGGTACCACTCGAAGCTGTGCGTTTCCCGGAGGTCCGAGGGGATAGCGTCCTTGTACTCCTGACTCAGTTCTGCGAGGGACTTGTTCCTTGACATGCTATCACTGACCGGTGTTCGCGGGTCGCCGCGTCGGCGTACCGACGGCGACGGCCGCCGGCGAGGCCGGCGGGCCCGCTGTCTGCGAGACTGCCGTTGGTGATCGCTGCCTGCCCGAGAGGCAGTGGCGGGCGGCGACTCCGGTGTCGCGACGACGGCACGGTTCCACCAGGGGGCAGCGATCCCGCACGGGGGGTCGACGGGGGTCGCCGACGGTCGATGCGTGCCATGCGATCACGTCCCGACCCGACCGAACCAGGTGCCGGTCCGGGGTCGGGAGAGGTATGGGTGGGGTCGCCCACCGATACTATTTATTATAAGAGAACTGCGAGTACATAAGCGTTCGCATGAAATCGCAATCGTGGGCCGTGATACCAACCCAAAGGTCCACCGACGTAGCGGGGATTTGTTAACCAAACCGCTGAATTTCTTTCTGGTTTTCAACCTTTTATAACCCCTCCGATGGCGGTGGCGCGAGCGGCACCGTGGCGGTGCAACCGCGACACTCTTTGTCCGCCGCGACGACCCTCTCACATGGGCGAGGCCGACCTGCCGGCGGGCTGGCACCGCTGGAGCGAGGAGGACACGAAGGTCGTACTGGTCTACCGTCCCGACGTCTTCGACACCGCGGCCTTCCCGGCGCCCTGCCTGCCGACCATCTACCTGACGAAGGGAGGCCGCGGGAGACGCCCCGGGCAGGACCGACCCGATCCCGCCGCGGACTGGTACGTCACGTTCTTCCTGGAACCGGAGGTCAACCGCTCGCCCGAGGTCTACGAGACGCGGGAGGCGGCCCTGGATGGGGCCGAGCGCCTGGCCCGCCGGTTCGCGCGGGGCGACGTGGACTACCGCGCCCTCTACCAGGTTCCTCGCGATGACTACCTCGACCGTCTGGACGACCTCACCGGCTGATCTGCGGCCTGGGTGCCGGATCGGGTTGCGAGCGAGCCCTCGGGAGCTGTTGGCGAGGGCCCCTTCTGGAAGCGGAAAGCGATGGCCCCTTCTGGAGGCGGGTAGCGATGGCCCCTTCTGGAAGCGGGTAGCGATGGCCCCTTCTGGAAGCGGGTAGCGATGGCCCCTTCTGGACTCCGCCGGCAATGGCGCCTGGGAAACGGTCGGCGATGTGCCCTCGGGCCGGGGACTTATTCCCCGGCCACTCGAACCCTCAGAGCATGCCCAGCCTGACCCTCCTGGGGACGCGCCTCGCCGAAGTAGGCAGGGAGTTCGTCTACCGGGGCGAGTCGTCCGCCTGCGAGGGCTGTCCCTATCGGGACCAGTGTCTGAACCTCGTCGAGGGCCGCCGCTACCAGGTGACGAGCGTCCGCGAAGACGCGAACACTCTCGAGTGTGCCGTCCACCTGGATGGGGTGCGCGCCGTCGAGGTGGAGCCCGCGCCGGTACGAGCCAACGTTGCGTCGACAGCTGCCTACGCGGGGAGTAAAGCGGGGCTCGAGGGCCCATGTCCCCACACCGACTGTCCGAGTCACGAACTGTGCGAGCCTGCCGGCGCGGACTTCGAGGCGGAGTTCCGCATCGCCGAGGTGATCGGTGAACCGCCCCACGATTACTGCATGCTCGACCGGGACCTGACGGCGGTGGTGTTCGAACCACCCGCGGAGGAGTGAGACCGATGGTCGGCAGAACGAGCCGGGGGGGGAGGGTTCTGGTTGCCTCTGATCTTCCGCGGCCTCACTCCCTGACCTCGATTCCGGCCCGGTTCAGGTACGCCTCGAAGGTCTGATCCTCACCGGTGACGATCCGCCCGATCGTCTCCTGGTAGGGGGCGATAGTGTACGGCTCGCCCTGCTCGCTGGGCTGCCGTGGCATCGGGATGTGGGCCCGGAAGTTGTCGACGCTCGCGATGGCGTGGTATTCGACGGGCGAGTTCCCGTAGTAGACCAGATAACTGATGCTCTGGCTCGCGGCCTGGAACGCCTGGGTCCAGGGGGCTTGGAAGTTCGGGTCGAGTTGCTCCTCGCGCTGGATCCGCAGGGCGACGTCCGCTTCGTACGTCCACGTACCTCGGTCCGAGAACGGAATCCAGTCCGCCGGCGACGAGGTCGCGATCTGTTCGTGTATGTCCGATCGGTCCGTCATGTACGGGCGCCTCTCGCGCAGCCGATATTAATTCCCCGGGCGGCTACCAGTGGTCCAACCGTCGAGAAGGAGGTGGGCGGGCCCGGGCGACCGTCAATCGAGCGCACTCGCGAACTCGTCGTCGGCCGGGTCCGCAACCGGCCGGCTCCCGTCCAGTTTGATCCGCCACCCGTCGAGGACCGGTGGCTGTCCGAGTGCCTCCGCGAGCGTGCCTCGCAGGCCATCGACGGCCACCCCGTAGTAGTCCGCCGGAACGCCCTCGAGATACTGCAAGGCGGTTCTGAAGAGATTCCGGGTGCCGTCGTCGTTCTCGAAATCAAAATGCTTGTACGCGCCAGCCGCGACCTGCACCATTCCGTGCGCGAAGGCGCTCTCGGTGGTCCCGGCCCCGTAGTTGTACCACTCTGCCTCGAAACAATCGTGAGACTCGTGAAACGCGCCGGCGTTGTACAGGTGGACGCCGTGAACCACCGCACGTCGGAGCGTCGCGTGTTCCCAGGCACCGGCGCCGGGATCCCATCCCGTCGGGTTCCCCGCGGGCGGGCCGACCGAGGGATCCCGCGTATGATCGTCCATAGGCCTGTTTGGCGACACGCTGGCTAAAGTCCATCCATGATGGCCCATAGCTCCGTCGCTCCGGCCGGCTCCCTAATGAACAAGGGAACTTTTGGGTGTAGAGGAAGGAAACAGCCCCCTCCCGCTCGACCGTCCGGGGCTCGCTCACGGGTCCCAGTGCTCCCCGTTCGCTCAACCCGAGACTCTCGCTGCCGCCCGGGTCACTGCGTTCCCCGGGCGGCCCGGCCGAGGTCTCCCTTCGGTCCACCTCGCGCCACTCGAGTCTCGCAGTCGCTGCGCGCGCTCACTCCGTTCGCGTGCTTGCGTCGCCCGGGACGGATCGAGCGGTCGGCCCCTTTTAGTCCCACCCGAGGCCTGTTTCCCAATCCACGAGGTAGCGGCCGGCTCGGTAGCTGAATCGGGTGGGAATGAACGGGGGGTTTCTACCCCCTCTTTACTCTCAATTCGTTTCTTATTCATTACGGAGCCCGGTTCCAGGTCCGGCCCAAACCTTTTATTATCTTCTGTGAGAATAGTATTGTCGGGATCAGCCATCTCGCAACAGGATCGAAACCACCTCGAGAGGGGAAATATCGGGGGAAATCGAGGGGCCCTCGATACGACAACTCTCGACGATATCACGGCTGAAGACGAAGTCGTCCACGCGACGGTCCGGGGCCCGGCGGGGATGACCCGGATCGAAGGCGGGGACGAACGCCACGTCGACGTCGAGGTCGTGATGGTGGTTACCGACAGTCGGTTACGCTTCGTCTCGGGAGCAGCCGGTGCCGAAGCCGGATCGCTAAAGTACGCGGACGTGGCAAGCGTCGCACTCACGCTCCGGGACGGGGGCGAACAGGATCGGGCCGTGGAAATAACTTCGGTTGACGAGGTCAGGTGGGAGTTCCCGCTCCCGGAGGTGACCGAGACAGTCGAGGCCACCCTTCGCCATCTGGCGTGGATCGGTGAGGTACGGCGTCGGTTGGTCGAGATCCGTGCAAGGGTCGAACGGGCGGCCGACGAGATGGCCGCCCTCGCCGAGGCGAAGGACTGGGAGGGCGCCGAGGAGGTCTACGAGGAGACCCGGCGGGCCGTCGACCGGGTCAGCGACGCGGTCTTCGCTACCCACCCGATCGCCGACCACAATCTGGCACCCGAACTGACGGACATCGAGCGAGAACTCGAAAACGGGTACGTGGCGCTGCACGTCGATCGGTCGTCCGCCCACCTCACCCTGTGCCAGCACCTCATCGAGAACGAGGATTTCGGACAGGCCCGGAACGTGCTGGCGCGGGCGAAAGCACAGCACCGGTCCGCCCGGCAGCACGTGGAGTCCCTCCAGCGCGGGGACGCGTTCAAGTTCGGGGAACAGCGCGAACTCGACCAGGACCTCGACCGACTCGGCTGGCAGATCGACGCCGTCTCCGCGGAGCCGATCCGGCAGGCTCACGAGGAGAAGATCCTGGCCAACGGGGCCGAGGACCCGACCGAAGAATTGGAGCACTGGGAGCGGGCCCTCGCTCGCTACGTCCGCGTTCTCGCACTCGAGGCCGACCACGACGAGCAGCAGTTCGCCGGCGACCGAGAGGAGGTCAACGAGGAGATGGCCACAGCCGCCGATAGACTTGTCAGTCTCCACCGACTCCTGGCCCGGTCCCGGTGGGATCAGGCGGTGACCCACCACGATGACGGCGCCATCGACACGGCAATCGAGCACTACACAGCGGCCCAGGACCATCTTTCGCGGGCTCATGACCTCGCAGACCAGTTCGACCCGGAGACGGCCACGACGCTCCGAGAGGAACTGGAGAAGATCGTCACCTCCCTGATGCGCGTTCGCGAGAGCGCCGCTCAGCCCGGAGGGGACGAGGACGACGGTCCGCTCCCCGGTGGTGACCCCGGGGAGGGCGCGAAATACGATCCGCCACCGGACGACGTGTCCGGGGCGGCGGGTGACGCCGCAAGTCCCGAGGCCCTCGAGAGCCGTCGGGCCTCACGTCCAGGCGGGTCGACTGACGGGTACTCCCCAATCGGACTCGGGAAGATCGACACCGACGCGGAGATCTCGCTCAAGTGACGTCGGACCGGCCGGGTCTCCCGGCCCGGCCGGTCGGCGCAGTCCGGACCGACGAGTTCATGGGCCGGACCGTGCAACGCCAGAACGCGCGCGAGGGTAGCCAAGCACGGAAACGGCGGCGGACTCAAGATCCGCTCCCGTAGGGGTCCAGGGGTTCGAATCCCCTCCCTCGCATTCGGTGCCCCACCTGCGGACGCTGCAGGAGGAAGACCCGCTCGGGGCGGTCTTCCCTCGCATCATTCACGAGACCGTTCGTCCCGGAGTGGCAATTCGACGCTGGAGCGCGAGTGCGTCTCCCTGGTACGGGGCAGTGCCAGGATCACCACCCGGGGAAGCCGGCGAACTGCCCCACCGGAGGTTCGATCCAACGGACCTGCATGGACGATCATTACATTTATTACCCACCGGCCGTTCGGGCGAGGTACGAACCTTCGTGAACGATCGTGAAGGTTCGCACACCGACCATGACCCGACAGTTCACGGACGCGGAGAACACCGGCGCACCGATGGTTCCGATGGAGACAGAAGACGCTCGAATGGCCGGCGACGGCGACCGGGAGTTCCTCGAGGAGATGGTCTGGAGTCACCGACTGTAGTGACCCAGGAGACATACATGGACAACGCACCCGACGCGGCGAATGCGGTATCGCCGGTACAGTAACCCTTTCTGTGTGACGTGTGCCGGCGAACGCTTCGCGAGAGGTATCCACCGGCCGTGTTCGAGCTCACCTCGTCTACGGGCACTCGCCAGGTTCTGAGACGGTGTCTCGTCGACGGAAAGTCGGCCACTTCACCGCCGGTGGCCGGCACCGAGACGCTCCAGGGGTCCCCCTCACCACCCGGACGGACACCCGGGCTGCCGGATCGAGTCGGGCGCCCGTGGGACTACCTTTATCGGCCCACGACCGGAAGGGTTCACCATGGACGGTGGCGACGACGGTGATTCCGACGGCGAGGTTCCACCGCTGGAACACCGTGCGCACTTCGACATCGACGTCGACGAGGGGTACGTACACATCGAGCAATCCTGGGGGGACCGGACGCTGTATACCCCCGAAGAGGCCAGGGAACTCGCCGAGGAGATTGCGACCGCGGCCGACCAGGCCGTGGGCGTGGACTGATTCGGCGGCCGTCCCCCCCGATGTGCCGTCGGGAAGATGGCTGGTGGACGGGAAGACCTCGGGGCCTCGGCCCGGCAGGGACTCGCTGTGACCTCACACGGTCCTGGCAGGGCCCGCCGGAAACGGAGGCCATTTCCCTCCTCACGGAGCAGGGACGGACATGAGCGACGCTGCCAGGCGGTCCGCGATTGCCGAACGCGCCGCGCGCGCAGGCGGGGTGGTGGCCAGGGACCTGTTCCGCGGCGACTTCGCTGTCGAGACGAAGGCCCACCGGAACGACCTGGTCACCGACGCCGACCACGAGGCGCAGGAGCAGGTGCTCTCGACGCTCGCGGCCGAGTTCTCCACGGACACGTACGTCTGCGAGGAGGCCGACCGGACGGACGGATCGATCCCCGGGGTCGGGGCAGTCGCGTTCGCCGACGAGGTCCCCGATCACGGGGACGCATGGGTGGTGGACCCGGTCGACGGCACCGCGAACTTCGCCCGCGGCATCAGGTTCTGGGCCACGTCGGTGACAGCCGTTGTCGACGGGCAGCCCGTCGGCACCGCGACGTACCTCCCCGCCGAGCGGGACGTCTACACGGCCGGGCCCGACAGCGTCACACTCAACGGATCCGCGCTGGCCGTCAGCGAGCGGTCGGACCTCGCGACCTTTGCGGCCACGCTCGTCGGCTGGTGGCCGACCGAGGAGGGACCCCGAACGACGGCACTCTACCGAACGGCCGCGGAGTCCTTCGGCGACGTTCGGCGGTTCGGCTGTATGCAGGGGGTCCTGGCCCTGGTGGCCGCCGGGAGCCTCGACGCGGCGTTCATGCCCAGCCAACCCAAGCCCTGGGACGCCCTCGGCGGGGTCTACCTGATCAGGCGCGCCGGCGGCGTAGCGACCGATCTGGAGGGGGAGCCCTGGCACCTCGATAGCGACGGACTCGTCGTGTCGAACGGGCTGGCTCACGACTCGGTTCTGGCGGCTGTCAGCCAGGCCGCGACGAGCGGGGCCGTCGACTGAGACCGGCATTCCCTGCGGTTGCGTCAAACCGACACACTGGACCGGAACCCTCAACTCCCCCGCCCCCGGCGCTGTCACCATGCAGGTGCTGGGGACCCGTCTCGACCCGGAGCGGACGTGGCTCGGGACGCTGGTCGCGAGTGTGGTCGTGCTGGCCGGTGCGTCGATCGCCCTCACCGAACGCTTCTACTACGGCGTCGTCTGGCGGTACTTCTGGGGCCCTGTCTACGCGGACGCTCAGGGTGCGAGCTGTGCCGTCCACTACCCCGACGCCGGGACGACGGTCCTCGACGCGGCCGGCTGTGAGCCGGGGGGTTCGGCCATCGTGGCCTTCCCGGGCTACACGCTGGTCTCAGAGCTCGGGTACATGACGATCCTCCTGTTCATGCTGGCCGGCATCTACCTGATGCTGAAACGCCTCTCGCTGTCTCCCTACCGGGACTTCTTCTACGCGCTGGTGCCGTGGATGCTCTTCGGCGGGGCACTCCGCGTCGTCGAGGACGCCTTCGACATGGCACGGTCCCAGGGGATCACTCCGGCCATCGAGTACCCGCTCAATACGCTCCTGATCAGTCCGGTCATCTACGTCACGGTCTTCGTCCTCGCCTTCGCGAGCCTGCTCGCGAGCAAGCAGCTGCAGTCCCGTGGGGTCACGGAGACGTACCACTATCCACTGGGTGCGATGGGACTGGGAGCGGTGGCGGTGACGCTGGGGTACATCGCCTCCCTCTCCTTCGGCACGGCCTACGTCGAGTGGCACCCGGAAATCCTCGTGACTGTCGTCGGCCTCGCCTCCCTCATCGCGATCGTCAGCTACGTCGCCACGGAGCGGTTCCGGCCGGCGGTCAACGCTGGCACGGGACTCATCGGCCTCGTCGTCATCTGGGGGCACGCGATCGATGGTGTCGCGAACGTCCTCGCCTCGGACTGGACATGGCTCTTCGGGCTCCCCGCCTACGGGTCGAAACACCCGGTCGACCGCATCCTGGCCGACATCGTGACCACCTTCCAGCCGGCGTCGGTCACGGCCGCCATCGGGGACTCCTGGCTCTTCCTCGTCGTGAAGATCGTCGTTGCGGTCGTCATCGTCTCACTGTTCGACGAAACGTTCATGGACGATAGCCCCCGCTACGCGATCATGCTCCTCGGTGCCATCCTCGCGGTGGGCCTCGGCCCTGGCACCCGCGACATGTTGCGGGTCGCCTTCGGGATCTGATCAGCGACCGCGGGTGGCCCCGAGTACCTCGAGTGCCGTCTCCGGGTAGTGGCGACTCCCGCAGTCGGGACAGACCGCCACCGGGACGCCACCGTCGTCCTCGGCGAGGGTGGATCGCGAGAGAGTGGCGCCACAGACCGTACAGGGGAGGTCGAACTCGGAAACCATATCTGGTACTGGCGGGCGGCGAGCTCGCAGAACGCCAACCCGACCTGATAACACACGGCACGGGCGGCCTTAAATCGCCCGTCTGTCGGCTGGCTGCCAGGACGCTGGTGTCGGCCGGAGGCTTGGGGCGACTCAGGGGAAGGGATGGTGCGGCCGGTCGGGTGCGTGGTCGAATCCCAGGCTCGCCGGAACCGACCGGGCCCGCTCGCCGAAGTACGGGTCCCCGAAGAACAGCGGCTGGGCGGCCGGGACGAGCACCCGGACCGCCTCGAACCCCAGCGAGTCGACGTCGCGGGTCGTGAGTCGGGCCGCGTAGGCCGAGAGATCGGCCATTGCGAGGCGGTCGAGCAGTTCCTCCATTGCCTCGGCTCCCGTCGGGGGTTCCGCCGGCCCCACCGAGGCCGCCGGGACCGCGGCGTCGACGTCGATGAACGCGGCCGCCGCGTCGGGCAGGTCCGCGTAATAGCCGATGCGCCCGCTGGCCTCGGCGGCGTCGTCGGGCCCCATCCCCCGGAGTTCGACCCAGTTCTGGAGCGCTTCCGCCAGCGCGGCCGTGGCGGCCTGCGATGCATCCATGTTCGCGGCAGATCCCACCGCGAATCGGGGCCACTCGTCGCGGTGGACGCAGGCCGCGACGACGGGGACGTCCACGTCCTGCGTCAGGAGGAGTGGCGTCACCGAGAGGCCTTCAGAGCGGGCTCGCCCGACCAGTTCGGCGAAGGCCTCGTCGTCGACGGTCAGTTCGAGGGGGTCGAAGGTGGCGTACCAGGCCAGCATCGCCGCGTCCCGCTCGATGACCTCGGAGAGCCCGGCGAGAACCGCCTCGATCCCGCCGTTGCCCAGCCCCAGGCCTGTCGTGATTGCTGGCCGGATCCGCTCGGCCGGTGGCGGATAGAGGACCAGTTCCGCCGGCAGGAGCACATCGTCGCCGGTCGCGAGGTCTTCACCGGCGATCCAGGTCCGGGCCTCGTCGGCCCCGGGCGTCGATTCGCAGACGAAAGCAGACGGCGGGACGGCCTGTTCGAGATCCGACGGCGGAGCGGTCTCGAGTGGCGCAGTCCGATAAACGCCCGCGCAGTACCGCTCGAGGGCCTCGCCGAGTGCCTTCATGAACGCCGCGTCCCAGCCGGCGGCGACGCCGGCGGCGTCTCGACTGGCCGTGGCGTCGCTGAAGCCACCCGTGTCGCAACTCCGCGCCAGGTAGTATGGAACCGGGAACGACTCGGCTTCGCCGACGTCCTGGACGATTCCGACGCGCTCGTCCAGGCCGCCCTCCGCCCGCCCGAGGGCGGCATCGAGGTCCCTGGTCACGTCCTCGCGTGGCAGCTCGGCCCCGACCCCGGAGGAGCAATCACAGCCCGGGAGAGTCAGGAGTTGCCGGCGGGGACCGTCGACCTCGACGACAGTCCCGAGGATCGACCGGTCCGCCCCACGCACGAGCCTCGCGGCCGCCCGCCCTGCCACGGCACCGGCGAACCGGACGGTGTGTGCGGCCGGCGCGGCCGTCGCCTCGGCGTCGGGGTCCCGGTTGGCAGCGACGCGGCCCGCTAGGCAGTCGTAGCAGGGCCCGCTGGGAGCGAGGCCGGCGATCGCTGCCTCGATCAGCGGGTAGCTGCCGACGCCGCCCAGTTCGGCGGCGATCCACGGGCGTTCCGCCTCGATCGCCCGCTCGTTGGCACGTTCGAAGACCGCGTCGCCGGTCCGGGCGACCACCACGGCGAGATCGACGGCGTCGACGTCGCCGACGTCGATACGGTCCGCCCGTACCTCGACGTCGGTCAGTGCAGCTTCGACGGCGGCCGCGGCCGGGCCCGTCCCGACGATTCCGACAATCATGAACCGTGAGTCGCCGGCAGGGCAGAAAAAGCGTCGGGTCGGCCAGCGAGCGGGTGAGCGTTCCCGCCAGGAGGCGGGGGTCAGGCAGCACGCGGATACCGGTCAGGGAGGCCACGGGGGAAATCATCGGCAAGGGAGTGGGAGCCAGGGAGGGGACGTCCTGGGTCAGGCAGCAAGCAGGCGGTGGGCAACGCTCGGGAGTTCATCGATGTCTGCGTCGGCGAGGCGGTCGTCGCCCAACTTGAGCCGGAGCCGCGGCCGGCCAACGTCGATGGGGACCTTCTCGGTGTCCAGGAGGCCGGTGTCCTCGAGACGCGTCTTCGTTCTGGAGAAGGTGGCCTTGCTGGCGAGACCAACGTCCTCGCCCCACTTGCTGATGTCGTAGAGGAGTTCGTCGTTCCTGGCGGCGACCAGGAGACTAATCGTGACCTCGTCGAGGCCCTCCCCGTTTCCCCGGGCGGAGTCGAGTGACTCGAGGATCGCGTCGAAGTCCGCGGCCGCTTCCTCGCCGATGTCGGCCCCCAGCGAGGTACGGACGGTGGAGATTGCCGGCGTCCTGAGACCGTAGTCGTCCGCATCCGCCCACAGGTCGTCGTAGTAGTCTCCGGCCGTCGAGACGAACTCACCCGCCGTTGTCGTCAGGGCTGCCACGCGTGGCCCGGCTGTGACGAGCGCGCCGACGGACGCTTCGGAGACGAACAGCGAGTTCCGGGGAACGGCCTCCACGGTTCGAATCGCGAGGGACCCCTCCTCCACGAGGTCGGCGGCGACGCTCGCGACCAGAAAGTCGTCCATCACCCCCTTCACCGGGCCTTCGGCTGCCAGGAGTCGGACGGCCGGTGGCGATTCGACGTCCCTGGCCGTCTCGACGAGCGCCCGGATGGTCTCTCGGGAGGGGTTGACAGCGAGGAGATCCTCCTCGACTTCGCGGATCCCGGCAGCGACGACCGCCTCGACGGAATCCTCGATCTGGTTCGATCGAAGCATGTAATAAAACATATAGAGAATTTGGATATTTAATTTTAACGGCCACCATGGAGGCAACTTACTTGGTTTGTAACCGGACGGTCGGTTTCGGTCTCATCGGACTGGTGGTTCCAGACTCTTCGTGATAGGCGGTCCGGGGCTCACCGTGACGGTCGAACCCAGGTTCATCGTGGTGGTCGGTTCCGGACCGGGACAATGCATTCGACACAGGGTCCCTACGGCCGCTCATTATAGGACATCGCCGGGGACCGCGGTCTATCGTGGGATGAACTCGCACGGTGCCTACGGAAAGGTAATTTATTATCCCGGCCTGCCGAGGCCTGCGACATGACCTACGATACCGTCCGTGAGGTCGATCCAGCCGCCGCCGATGCCCTCGAGGGCGAACGGTCGCGACAGAACAACACCCTCGCGATGATCGCGAGCGAGAACCACGTCAGCGAGGCGGTCCTCGAGGCCCAGGGATCGGAACTGACGAACATCTACGCCGAGGGCTATCCCGAGGAACGGTACTACGGCGGCTGCGAGTACGCCGACGAGGTCGAGCAACTCGCCATCGACCGCGCCACGGAACTCTGGGGGGCGGAGTACGTGAACGTCCAGCCCCACTCGGGGTCCCAGGCCAACATGGCGGTTTACGTCGGCCTGCTCGAACCGGGCGACAGGATCCTCTCGCTCGACCTGACACACGGGGGACACCTGAGTCACGGGCACCCGCAGAACTTTGCCGGCCAGGTCTACGAGGTCGAACACTATTACGTCGACGAGCAGACGGGTCGCTTCGACTTCGGCGACATCCGGGAGACGGCCGAGGAGTTCCGGCCGGACCTGCTCATCTCGGGCTTCTCTGCCTTCCCCCGGGAGGTCGACTGGGAGGCCTTCCAGGCCATCGCCGACGACGTCGATGCCCTCCACATGGCCGACATCGCCCACATAACGGGTCTGGTCGCCGCTGGCGTCCACGAGTCACCCGTCGGAGTCGCGGACGTCGTCACCGGCTCGACGCACAAGACGATCCGGTCGGGTCGCGGTGGCATCATCATGGCCGACGAGGAGTACGGTGATCGGCTCGACACGGCCATCATCCCGGGTACGCAGGGGGGGCCGCTCATGCACAACATCGCCGGCAAAGCCGTCGGCTTCGGCGAGGCCCTCGACCCGGAGTTCGAGGACTATGCCCTGCAGACCGTCGCCAACGCGGTCGCGCTGGGAGAGCAACTCGCGGACCACGGCCTGGACCTGGTCTCGGGCGGGACCGACAACCACCTCGTGCTCGTCGACCTCCGGCCCTCACATCCAGAGACGACGGGTAAGGAGGTCGAGGAAGCCCTCGACGATGTGGGGATCGTCCTGAACGCCAACACCGTCCCCGGCGAGACCCGCTCGCCGTTCGAACCCTCCGGCTTCCGCGTCGGCACCCCCGCGCTCACCACCCGTGGGTTCGACGAGGCCGACTGTCGCGAGGTCGCCGATCTGATCGCGGACGTCGTCGACGATCCCGACGACGGGGCCGTGCTGGCCGATGTTGAAGCGCGAGTCCGGGAACTCTGTGACGCGCACCCGCTGTACGACTGACACCGTTTCTTGACCGGGTCGATTGCCCGCCGCCCGCGCCAGGCCTCCGGGGGCTTATGACGTCCACCGGCGAACCGGCCACGCGATGAACGACCGGACCCATCCGCTCCGCCGTCGGACCGTGCTGGGGGCTTTCGCGGTCGGCCTCGCAGGCTGCGGGGAGGGGGCCACCACGACTACCGAGCCTGGTTCGTCCGATGGAGATGGCGTCACCACGACCACCGACGCCGGATCGTCGGACGGTGGCGGAACACCCACCGCCGAAGATACCGGATCAGCGAATGGCGGCGGGACCACCACTGGGGCCGACACTGGATCATCGGTCGGTGAGGCGAGCGCGACGACCACAGAGACCTCGCTGGACCTCGCCGAGGCGAATGTGACCGGTGTCGAGATGGCGAGTTCGGGTACCGGCGTCCGCTTCGACGTGACACTGTACCACGATGACGACGGCGAGGATGGATACGCCAACTGGTGGCAGGTCGAGTCGCCCTCCGGCGAGCGCCTGGCCCGCCGGGACCTCGCCCACCCGCACGGAACGCGACCGTTCACGCGGTCCACGACCGTCGACGTGCGAGACGGCGTGAACTGCGTCCTCGTTCGCGGCCACGACCAGACCCACGGGTACGGCGGCCAGGCGATGCTCGTATCCATCGCCTCCGGTGCGACGAGGCCGTTCCGGCAGGGATCCGAGGCGACGTCCGCCGCCGACGAATCCTGTCCCTGAGATCTCCGTCGGCGGTGGCCAATATTGCGCCTCGCTGCCCCTGAGGTGTCCCGAAGCGGCGGCTGGTCTTCGCCGGTCGTGGCGGTGCAGTCGAACGTAGTCACTGGCCGAAGCCCCAGCATCCGAGCGACTCCGACTCAGAGCCGGTCGAGGCGGTCGCCGGCTCGCGCGAGCGCAGTCTCGTCCTCGCCCCGGAGGTAGCCGCCGACGTCCCGGGCCACGGCCACGAGAATCTCGGCCTCCCGCGGTGGCACGTCCCCGTCGAGTGCGTCCACCCGCTTCCGGTGGGCGGACAGCGAGGAGAGCGTCCGACTCACCGCCGGCTCCGGATCCTCGACGGCCCTCCGGAGGTCCGACCGATAGGCCCCGACGCCCCGAGCCACTGCCCGCCCGCGGTCGTCACGAACGGACTCTGGCACGGCGTCTGGCTCCGGTCGGCCTCCCCGGTCCGCGCCGTGGAGGAGGGAGAGGTAGTACAGCTCTTCCTCTTCGGCGAGCGCAAATCCGCGGGCCACGGTGACGCCGACCTCGCGGAGTTCCGCGGCGGCCAGGTAGGTCTCCGAGAGCGGGTCGATCTCGCCCGCGTGGACGAATCCCGACCGACGACAGTAGTCCCGGGCGGCCGCCGCGGCCTCCTCGGCAACCTCCTCGCGCGGCGCCTCGCCGATGGCGGCCCGGACGGACGAGAGGTCGAATTCCACGGGGTCGTCGGTGTGTTCGACGCGCTCGCTGAGGCCGACGCTGACCTGGCTCCCGCAGTCTGGGCAGGTGACCTTCCCGGTTTCGAAGTAGGACCACCTGGTCCCGCAGGACTGACACTCTCGCTCGCCCCGAACTCGCATAGCGGCCGTACGTCCGCCTCCACCAAAAGACGCCGGGCCGGCGTCACCGGTTCGGACGCCACCCCCTGGATCCAACCCACCTCACCTTCAGGACGGATACCGCACCCTGCAAGTGAGGAACCCATTTGGGGGAGGCGGTCCTACGGCTATTCATGCGTGAGGAAGCCGAGATTCGCAAGCAATACGAGTTCCTGGCCGATCAGTTGGCGGACGAGGAGATGAACCACGAGGGTGTCCGCAAAATGTTCACCTTCTACAAGCGGGCGCTGGGTTGGGTCCTCGAAGAGGAACACATGTAGTCGCCCTCGAAATGGCCGTCTGGCGCGCGGGGGACACTGCCGACATCGATCTGGGCCTCGTCGACGGTCCGTCGGTCCGGGAATCCTCACCGACGGTGATCGCCAGGCACCATGACCCGTAAAGCAATATCGGACCCCTTCCCGCGACCCACGGGGACTGACCTGGAGTCGGAGTCGGTATACTGTGGGCGGACCACCCTGCGCGGGTCCCCGAGGGTGGTCGAAGAACCCTGCGGGAGAAACGGACGGTCTCGGCCGGTGGAAGCTTGTACCGTTTTTCGAATAAATCGGCCCCAGATATCGGGGGTCTTGAGGCTGCCTTGGCCGGAATATCCCGCCGCCGTCGTTGGCCCAGGTGCTTTCATTTCCCCACCAACCGAGGTATCCCGTTACATTTATGACTGTCGAGGTGATTGACCAATACGACGCTTCGCTTGGAGGGCCGAAGCGTCAGCGGGGACCAATTCAGGGCGGCAAGCGGCCATGCGGTTTTCACCGCGTGGCTGCTTCGCCTCACTGTTTCAAACCATTATTCGAGACGGATGTCCGTCGATTGGTTAGTCCTGCCACCGTCGGTCGCGATGCCTCCCCTTACCGCTCGAGACCCGTCCGGAGGGGGATTTTGACATCGCCGACAGACGGCGGCACCATTTCGGTACAGCTCGGAACCGACGTCAGCTGATCGAGAGGTCACCGTCGCCATTGCCGGCCCCCTCGTCCCACTCCAGTTCGAACTCGACGCTCAGTTCGCCGGGTCCGCTGGCCGGTCCCTCCCGTTCGGCTTTGACCTCGAACTCGACCGAGGAGGGCGGCGAGACAGTGTACTCCTCGGAACCGGCAGCGAGCGTGATGGAGTCACCCGATTCGAGTTTCTCCGCGACGGTCCGGAGGTAACTGCCGACAGCAGAGGCGTTCATGACCCGCTCGCTCTCGAAGAGGACTTCGTCTGGCATGGACCGGAGTACGCGCGTAGCGGGATTAAGTCTGTGCGTCACTCCCACCGGAGAGAAGCCTCCGCGGACCGGACAGCCGCACACCATGGGGACACCCAGTCCGGTCCACCCAGCGCGCGCCAGGGATCAGGGAGGGGGCTCAACCGGCACACGTCGGGAACGGGGGTTGCTCATTCGATCGCATCCCGTGCTTGCCCGGTCGACCGGCGGAGGCTCGACCTGCTAGACCGGAAACAGGCGGGAAGGATACGTCGGGATCGATACCTATTCGATACGAACCGACGGACGACGTATCGTTGGTCCGACCACTCGCTCGACTGCGTTCGGCAGACGACTCCCGTGGTCCCCGGGGAGGAATCGGCCGCCCCGGGTCAGGAGCAGGGCCCTGAAGGGAACGGACGGCCGGCACCGGCCTCCAGAAGGAGGACGGGACGTGACTCCGGAGATTCCCCATGTCAGCCATCTCGTATCTGGAACGACATATTTAATACTTTTCGACAATAACCTCCGGATAGACTTTACCGATGTACGACCTAACGGGTTTCCAGCGCGACCTCCTCTACGTCATCGCGGGCAAGGAGGAGCCCCACGGCCTCGCCATCAAGGAAGAACTCGAGGACTACTACGAGAAAGAGATCCACCACGGCCGACTGTATCCGAACCTGGACACGCTCGTCGACAAGGGCCTCGTCGAGAAGGGCCAGCGCGACCGCCGGACCAA
>JAZKTI010000089.1:0-9699 GCA_036625635.1 Haloarculaceae archaeon | reverse complement strand
GCCGGCGCTTAGCAGGCCCTATCCGAGGGCTGCGAGGCCGACCGAAGGGAGGCCTCGAGATGGCGAACCGGCGAAGCCGGTGAGCAAGCGAAGCGACTGAGGATATCCTGCTAAGCGCCGGCGAGCCGGCCGAGGGCTTTCGGGCTGTTTGCGGTGACGATGTAGGTGCTTCTCGTGAGCGGGCCGAGGGCTTTCTGGCTGTTTGCGGTGACGATGTTGGTGCTTCTCGTGAGCGGGCCGAGAGCATACTCGCCGTTCGTGCCTCACGGGCGGTGATTCGACTCCCTCCGGGACCGTACGGCCTCGCCGGCGATCAACCCTCCCAGTCTCATCCGAGTGCGCACGTTTACGACCAACCCGACTCCCATCCTCCCACGGGATAAGAAACGGGGCGGGACCTTTCACCGACGATACCGTAAAAACTAGTATGGCAGCCGATCTACCCACCCGTGACGAACTCACGAAGGGCGTGTTCGTCGAGATCGAACAGGAGAACGGCGACCGGATCGTCGGCGAGGTGGGGGCCGTGCTCACCGACGAGGCCACCCATCCCGAGGGGATCCTCGTGAAACTCAAATCCGGTGCCAGGGGCCGGGTCAAAGAGATCCACCCGGATACCTGAGCAAATACTGTCGACGCCGCCTCTCTCGCGGGGGAAGAATGGCCGCCTGACTTCTTGGGAGCGCGCCCCCTCCGCTCGGGTATGGCGACCGTTCACTTCAGAGACGACACGGACAGCGTCGAGAGCGAGCGGGTCTTCGTCGCGGAGAACGGCTGGGTGGCCCTCACCGGATCCGAGGACGGCCCGGTCATGTACCCCGCCGACAGAATCGACCGCATCGAGGGGTCCGACGACATCTACTACGACACGGCCGTCCTCACCGAGGAGGTCGGGTCACGGAACGTCGACGAAGCGGGACACGTCCTCCAGGAACCCACGCTCGTCCACCAGATGGTGACCGAAGTCGAGATATACTGAGGTCTGGGGATTCGGCGGCGTGGGAGGAGAGAGGAGGGAGAGACCGCCTCCCCGGGCCACTCGGACCTCTCCGGATACGTAGCGATACCGACTCCCAGATAGTGGGAAGGGCCCGTGGGCGTTTTTCTCGGCGGGGCCCACCATTCGGTATGTACGACTCTATTCTCGTGCCGACGGACGGGAGCGAGGGGAGCGAGGTGGCTATCGAACGCGCGATCGACGCCGCCGAGACCTACGACGCGGCCCTCCACACGCTCTACGTCGTCGAGACGCCCGGCGGCGCCGAGGGCGTCGAAGCCGGCTCGGTGCTCCAGCGCCTCCGCGAGCACGGCGACCGGGCCATCCGGACGGTCATCTCCATGGCCGACGACGCCGACATCGGGACCGTCGAGGGATCGGTCGCGGAGGGCGTTCCGCACACCGCGATCCTGCAATACACCGACCAGCACGACATCGACCTCATCGTGATGGGAACGCACGGCCGGACCGGGCTCGGGCGGTACATGCTCGGGAGCGTGACCGAGAAGGTGGTCCGGCTCTCCGACGTCCCCGTACTTACCGTGCCGCTTCGGCAGGAGGAAGAAGGGGAGGAGGAGAACTCCGAGTAGACCGACGCGATCACCTATTTCCTCAGATGTGAGTCCGACAGTCGCCGTACAGGAGTTGGACCCGCAGACTCACATCATCCGACCGATTCGCTCCCAGCATCCGGGACTCCGCGACGGGGCTTTTTCGTCCGGTATCCAAGAGAGACTCAGTGTACAGCACCATCCTCGCCGCGACGGACGGGAGCGAACCCGCCCGGCGGGCCGTCCGGGCGGCCGTCGAGCTCGCGGCCGAGCACGACGCCACCCTCCACCTGCTCGCCGTCGTCGACGAGCGCGTCTGCTGCACGCCGGCGCTGGGCACTGCGGAGTTGTCGACGGCCGAGGCAGCGGATCGCTTCGAACAGGCCCTCCGGGAGGGGCGGGAAGTCGCCGAGGCGTCTGGCGTCGGAGTGGAAACGACCCTGGCCTTCGGCGATCCCGTCGAGGAGATCCAGGCCCACGCGGCGGCCCTCGACGCCGATCTGGTGGTCCTCGGCGAGCACGGCGACCACCGCGGCCGAGTCGGCGGCGTCGGGCGCCAGGTCGTCGCGGAGAGTACCCGGTCCGTCCAGATCGTGGAGGCAGCGGGATGAGGACGGCGGCCGTCCCCCCATACGTTGCCTCGTTGGCGTCCCACGACCCGGCGGTGGGTACCCATGGCCGGTAACGAGGACGCGGATCGGCAGAACCCCTTCGCGGTCCCCCTCCGATTCCAGGAGCAGGCCGTCGACCTGGCGCTTGGCGACCTGCGGCGGGCGTCGGTGCTCCCCGACCGGCTGGCCGACGGGCTGGCCGTCGACGTCGGGGAGACGCCGAGTCGCGTCGTCCACACCGAGAACAAACTCGAGTTGCTGCAGTACGAGTCGCTCACCGAGGACCAGCACCCGGTTCCCATTCTGATCGTCTACGCGCTGATCAACCGGCCGTCCATCCTCGACCTGCAGCCCGACCGCTCCATCGTCAGGCGGCTCCTCGAGGCCGGCCACGACGTCTACCTGATCGACTGGAACGAGCCGTCGCGGCTGGACCGCCACCTCGGACTGGCGGACTACGTCACCCGGTACATCGACAACGCCGTCGACGTGATCCGGGACCGGTCCGGCGCGGAGGCGATCAACCTCCTGGGGTACTGCATGGGCGGGACGCTGTCGGTCATCTATACGGCGCTGTTCGGGCCGAAGGTGAACGCGCTGGGCCTGCTGGCCCCGGCCCTGTACTTCGAGGACACCGGCGGCGTCCTCGAGCGCTGGGGCGAGGAGGCCGACTTCGACCCGCGGACGATCACGGAGACCTACGGGAACGTTCCTGGCGAGGTCCTCGCGGGCGGCTTCGCCGCGATGGACCCGGTGGCCAACTACGTGACGAAGTACGTCCACCTGCTCGACCGGGTCGAGAACGAGGACTTCGTGCGGAACTTCGGCCGGATGGAGCAGTGGCTCGCCGACGACGTGGACGTCGCGGGGGCGGCCTACGCCGAGTTCGTCGAGGAACTCTACCAGGAAAACAGCCTGCTGGAAAACGAGTTGACACTGGACGGGCAGCCCGTCGACGTCACCTCGATCGACGTGCCGATCCTGCAGGTCCTCGGCGAGTACGACGCGCTGGTGCCGCCGGCGGCGAGCACGCCCCTGAACGACGTCGTCGCGAGCGAGGCGGTGACGACCATCGAGTACCCCCGCGGGCACGTCGGCCTCGCGATGTCCAGCGGGGCCCACCGGGACGTCTGGCCCGAGGTCGCGGAGTGGTACCTCGAACACTCCCGCGGGCCCACCTTCGCGGAGATCCTCGGCGACGGCATCGAGCGGGCGCTCGAGGTCGACGTCGAGACGGACGTGACCGAGGGCGGGGCCGGGGAACTCGAGATCGGCCTGGCAGACGCCGAGGGGGAGATTGCCCGCGAGGTGGTCGCCCAGGATCCCGGGGACGTTCAAGCGTTCCTCGAGGAGGCCCTGGACGTGGACATCGGGCTGGAGGTGGGGCCCGACGGGATCGTCGTCGAGGTCGAATCCGCCGATGGGGCGCGGAGGACCGTGGTCGAGAGCGTGGGCGAGGCGATCCGGAGCGAGGTCGAGGAGGCGGTCGCGGACGTCGACATCGCGGCCCGGCACGACCTCGAGGACGTCTCCGGTATCGGGCCGACCTATGCCGGTCGCCTCCGCGCGGCCGGCATCGAGACCGTGGGGGAACTCGCCGTGGCGGATCCAGAGGGGGTGGCTGAGGCCGCGAAGGCGAGCCAGGCGCTGGCCGAGGGGTGGATCGAGGAGGCGGTCGCGCTCGTCGGGACGGCCGAGCCTCGCAAGGGCTCGGGGTGATGGCTCGCGGGGCGTCCCGCCGACGATTGCGGGAGCGGTCGGGTGGGTACGGATGGTGGGTGCGGATTCAGTGTCGATTCCACGTCGCGGATGTCGCGGTACACAGTCGTCGGTTCCAGGGTTCGGAACCCCGTCGCCGACTCTCCATCACCGACTGACCGTTGGGGATCCCCGTCGCCGACTTTCCGTCACCGACTCCCCGTCGGGGATCCCCCTCGTCGATTCCACGTGCCTGGGAACGCCCGCCGGGTTCGACCGTCGGCCGTGTGAAATCGGACCGAACCAGCAGGAACGTGATCGTCTACGAGACCGACGACGGCGTCGACGAATCCGAGCACCTGATCGCCTACGACGAGACGACGGACTACTGGGTGATCGCACCGAACGGCCCCGACGCCGACCTGCGGCGGCGGATTCCGGGACACCGCGTCTACTTCGTCGAGTCCGACGACCCCTCGCGCGTCGGGACCTGGTGACGGCTCGCTCGCCGGGGAGGGCGCTCCTGTGGCGGTACCGGGGTGGGCGTCCCGGCCAGGCGGGGATGGGGTGGTCGTCCTCGGAGCGATCGCCGGCGTTGGGGGACTGGAGCGATCGCCCGCTCGGTCCCTGAGGCGGCCGCTGGTGTGGTTGAGGGGCGTGTTACGGGTCGGTCCCAGCGACTGGGGACCCGGGACGGGTTGAAGCCGGAACCGCTCGTATTGACCCGCATGGACACAGTTCTCCTGGCGACGGACGGGAGCGAGTACGCACGGCGCGCTGCCGAACGCGCGATCGAGGTTGCCAGCGACGACAGTGCGTCGTTGCACGCTCTCTGCGTCGTGGACAGCCGGGTCCACGGGGAACCGGGGCTGAGTTCCGCCGAACTCTCGACGATTACGGCCGAAGACATCGGCCACGACTGCGTCGCAGAGGTGCGGTCGATGGTGGAAGAGAGAGGTGTGCAGGTGGACGTGGATGGGGACGTCAAACACGGCGTCCCGGAAGACGTGATTCTGGAGTACGCCAGGGACCTCCGGGCGGATTGCATCGTCGTCGGAGAGCACGGGAATCATTCACAGCACCTCGGAGGGGTCGGGCGGAGTCTGGCGGATGGCCCCTTCGACGTCGAGGTGGTGGATCTGGACGGGTAGCGTGTAAGTTGGGGGACCGAGCTGGTCGTCACGGGATGCCTCGATTGGACACACGGCCACCACCACGGCGGGCCTGGCCGCATCGGCGGTGGCTGGCCGAGGCCTCGACGAAATCGCGGCCGACACGACGATCTACCGCCCGAACCGGTGTCCGACGAGCGCACCTCGGCCGCTCCACCGACCTATCATCGACGACTCGCGGTCCGGCTCGATCGGGTGTGGGTTCCCGTTACTACCTCGCTGTTCGAGCGGGCCTCCCTGCCGAGATTGACGGGGTGACACCGGCGTTGAAGATGGGACGTCGCTTCTGGGATGCCCTCCAATAATACAACTAATTTGCCAATATAAAAATGACTGATAGTATGGGTCTCACTCGTTGTATGTTCGGATATGTGAACAAGGATCTAAACGCGCACTCCCTTCAGTTGCGTCGAGTAACCGTGAATCGACGGTGTGGACCGTCGCCTCTTTCCCATGGGACAGAGCAAAATCAGCTCAAGCCAAGACTGTCTTTGATGGCAGAATCGATCTCAGCTATTTTTTCGTCTGGAACCGAACCGATGTTCTTCTGGACGCGCTTGGTGATATCGACCACTCGTATTTGGCTCATGTCAGCCACGGAATCGCGGTCTAATGCAGTGGTCGACGACCGGACTTCGACTTCAACCGGGTAGACGTCGGAGGGATCGTACTGCGCCGTGAACGGTGCGACGATCGTCGCCGGGGAGTACTGATTTCCAATGTCGTTCTGAATCACGACGCAGGGTCTGTTGGTTCCGCGCTGTTCGCTTCCCCTCGTGGGGTTCAGATCAACAATCACGATATCGCCGCGACGTACCTGCACGTCTCAACACCCCGGATGTCACTCGCTCCACTCCGGAGCGTCACCGAGGCGCTGGGTTGCCTCTGACGATGCCACTTTCATTTCCTCGGTGAGCTGCCGTGATCGCTCGGCGCGTTTTCGATACCCTTCCGCCAGCCGTTCCTCGTTCGCCGGGGGCTTGATACGGATCTCGTCGTCCACCTCGACGAACACGACTTCATCGCCGCCCTCGATACCACGCCGCTCCCGCAATTCTTTTGGGATTGTGACCTGTCCTCGTTCCCCGACCTTTCGTGTGTGTTCGGGCATACCCGTTCATACTTTTTTCATACTGATAGCCCTAACGGTCCTTCTGGCCCTCCAACGCCACTACGCAAATCCGTTCGTAGAGGTTCGTGCTATGGGCTGAGTTTTGTGGACGGTTACTCGATCGATCCGCGCAATTTCGGTTTGCAAACCGATCGATCTTGCCCTCGAGGAGTGCGTCACCGAGGATTTCGTCGGTCTCCGATGCCACGATCGGTGGTTCAACCTCCTCGAGGACCGGCTCCACCACGTCACGACGGTCGGGGGGCCACGACGAATCGACGCGGACGACGGGTGGTCACCCGGACAATTCGGGGGCCAATGGTGTGCAATCGAGGGCGACCTCGTGGTCCTGCTCGCTTGTCGACTGTTCGGACCGCAAACGGCTCGAAAGCCCTCGGCTCGCCCTCTGGAACAACAGTGGCTGTGACCGCGACCGCAAACAGCCAGAAAGCCCTCGGCCCGCTCGCTCACGGCTCACTTCGTTCGCTGTTCGCGTGTAACGTGGCCTCGCTCCGCTCGGCCACGCTACGCGGCCGCTGAGCAGGATATCCTCGGTCGCTCCGCAGGCTCCGCTCCTCGGATAGGGCCTGCTCAGCGACGCGCGAGCGAGGTGAGGGCTTTCAGGCTGGTTGCGGTCGACGTCCAGTTTCCGTTCGAGAGCGAGGTGAGGGCTTTCGAGGAGGGTGCGGTTGCGGGCCCAGCAACCAGGATGATTCCCTCGTCTTCCTCCGGATCACGATCGCCGAAGTGCTGGAGATCGTTCGTCACGAAGACGAAATCACGCTCGTTCAGGCACGGCAGGATGTCGACCTCGTCTTCAGCACCTTCGAACAGAACGTGTGGAACCTAGGCGGCATCGATATCCTCCTTTTGGAGAACCGTCACGATCGGTGGATGGAGATTCTCGTCGATCAGAAATCGCCACGGTTCAATCATTCACTCGCCGGGTTTGACGCCGGCGGGTCGATCCGCTTTGGCTTGCTCGCGGGCCGTCTCGAGTGCCCGCTCACGGGCCTCGCGGACCTGCTTCATCTGGGACGGATTATCGTCGTAGTACGCGAGCGCTTCGTACACCTCGGCCACGTCGAGATTGAATCGATCGGCGACGGTCCGTGGATCGGAGCCCTGTCCGCCGACCGACTCGTGGATATTCAGGACCGGAATCCGACGATCCTCGAAATGCGGTTCACTCAGCAGATCCGTGGCGATACATTTGGCACCCGATTCCGCCTTTGGTGTGAGTTTGTCGTCTGCCTACGTAAAGATACGGACGGCGTTGGATGGTTGACCATGGAAGGACCGTCGCCTTGTGGACCTCGAGATCGATGTGAATCGTGCCGACAAACTGCGGTCGTATGGCAACCTCACAGGTTCGCTTGTGGTGAGCCGGCGGTCACCGGGAACCGGGAACGGAGTCCGCGCACCGCACGCTCCTTCAGCGCGGCACCCACGAGGAACGATTCATCCGCGACGACCTGCACGGGGTGTCGAATCGATTGCTACCGGAAGCCGTCACGTACGATTGCACGCATAACGCTGTCGAGGACGTGACGGACAGCTGTGATTCGATGGCGAGCAATCGCAAGTTCGACCAGTTGGCGCACGCTCAACTCGTCCAGTACAGTGAGGTCAGCGCCGAAGACAGTCAACAGTCAACTGATACTATCAGTGTAATTGATTTCTGGAATTCGACGGCCGGTCCGGCGCCGAACCGGTAACCAGGTACAACCGACCGGATGACGCAGTTGGGGAATGCGGTGGTGCCTCGTGTGCGTTCGCTCACCACGTCTGACGAGCATCAGACGGATTCTTCGCGGATCTGATAGACGTCGAGATCAGCAGAGAGGTCCCCAAACTCCGGGTCCGCTCCCACGATGAGGGTGGCGGTCCCCTCGAGCGCCAGCGCAGCAGCGTACGAATCACCGAGTGAGATGCCACCTGCGCCTTTGATCCGAGCTACAGTCCACCAGGACGGCGTCTCAATCGTCACCCCATAGCCCCGAAGAACACGCAGATCCTCCTTTCCGACCTCGAACTCGTCGTCACCAGGGGGAATATGGTTCGGGTCGTACGGCGAGCGATGGGTAACCCCTGGAGATCCCGAAGGAGACTTCTGATTGACCGGTAGATTCAAACTGCTTCGTAAGAAATTCTTACGTAGGATCACACCATGGCATCTGACGAACCCGATGTAACGACAGTAACTTCGAAAGGGCAAATTACGATTCCGAGCAGCCTCCGAGAGGAATTTGGGCTGGAACAGGGGACGAAGCTCATGGTCGTACCGACAGAGTACGGACTCGTGTTAAAGAAAGTAGACCTCCCGTCAGTCGAAGAGTTTCAACAGCGAGTCGAAAACCGCGCGGAAACAGTTGATGTCTCTCCCGAGGACGTTTCTCGTCTCATCCACGAGGCACGGGGCGATGATGAATGAGGGCGGTCCTCGACACGAACGTTCTCATTTCGGGCGTTATTGCGACTGGCGTCCCGCACAAGCTGCTCGTCAAGGGGTTCAACCACGAGTACCAGATCGTCATCTCCGTGGAGACGCTTGCCGAGTTCCGTGAAACGCTCCTCAAGTATCCCGGGCGGTTCCATATGGCCGAAGACGAAGTGCGAGAGGAGGTCGAAACCATTCGTTATTTTGCTGAGTTCGTTGTCCTACAGGAGGACATCACGGCTGTTGTAGATGACCCGGACGACGACAAGTTCCTCGAAACAGCGGTCGCTGGCGATGTCGATTACCTCGTTTCTGGTGATGGGCATTTACTCTCGTTGAGGTCATTCCGCGGTATCGATATCGTTGAACCAAGAACCTTTTACGAGCTCCTCGATGGACAGTAGTTCATCTGGATTGTAAATCAGCCGGGGTCCTCGCGGATTCGATAGATCTCCAGATCCGCAGCCAGGTCCCCAAACTCCGGGTCCGCTCTCACGACGAGGGTCGCGTCCCCCTCCAGCGCCAGCGCAGCAGCGTACGAATCCCCGAGTGAGATGCCACCTGCGCCTTTGATCCGAGCTACAGTCCACCAGGACGGCGTCTCAATCGTCACCCCATAGCCCCGAAGAACACGCAGATCCTCCTTTCCAACCTCGAACTGGTCGTCACCAGGGGGGATGTGGTTCGGGTCGCCTGTTTCGAGGCGCGCGATCTTGGAGACGACCTTGGTCGCGGTGGCCTGGGAGATCGCTCCACTCGCCTCGTCGCCATCGCTTGCCTGCAGCCGCTTGGTCACATCCGGCGCACCCGGTTCCCCGTACAAATACGCGAGGAGTGGTTCTGTGTGGAAGACGTACTCCGTCATTCGTGCCCTTCAACTCGCTCCTCACGCTCACGCTCGAGTTCCCTGTCCGCTTCGTTCATCTCCTGGAGGTGCTCGAGGACTTCCCCCGCTTCGTAGCGGCCTGCGTGGACACCCTGCATCTCTTCGACGGATGGAACGGGTTCCACCACGATCTTGCCCTCCTCTTCGTGGATGAGCACCTTTCCCGGTGTTTCGATGCCGAACCGTTCTCGCAACTTCTTGGGGATCGTCGCCTGCCCCTTCTTGGACACGTG
>JAZKTI010000088.1:0-9768 GCA_036625635.1 Haloarculaceae archaeon | reverse complement strand
GTCGCTGAGCAGGCACTATCCGAGCGAGCGCTAGCGAGCGAGGATATCCTGCTCAGCGACCGCGAGCGAGGTGAGGGCTTTCTGGTTGTTTGCGGTGGCGCTCGCAGTCTCAACAAAATTGCTAACGGACCGAGGGCCTTCAGTGCCAGTAAGAACCGACCCTCCTTCATAGCGTCTCAACAAGCCTCTCAATGCTCGTAACGAACGGCGCTCCGCGGAGACCCTCACCACCACCGCTCTTCTCGCGGCACCCCCACAGGTCGCTATCCCTCGTTATCCTTCCCGCCGAAGAATCCACGCCCGAATCCCACCAGCGAGCCGCTGCAGGCGCCACAACTCCCACAGTCGAACATCGCACAGGTAATCGTACTCCCGCAACGCGGGCACGATTCGTGCTCCACCGGATCGATCTCGTACTCGCAGGTCGGACACTTCATAGCAGATTCACCACCATCGCGATCAGCCCACCGACGAGGAAGGCGACCACCCACGACCCGAGCCACATGAGCAGGCCGCTGCGGAGGTCGCGTTCCGTGACGATCATCGCCATCGCGAGGACGCAGGGGACGAACAACGTGATTACCACCAGGCCGACGAAGGTCTCGGCCGGGGCGAGGGTGAGGTCGGTCATGCCCGCGGCCGCGAAGTCGCGCCGGATCAGTCCGAGCACGAGCACCTGGCCGAACTCGGCGGGCAGGCCGAGGATCCCGGTCGCGGGGCGAAGCCCCCGGACGATGGCGTCCAGATACCCCCCGTAATCCAGCAGGGAGATCAGGATTGCCGTGGCACCGAACAGCGGGATCGCTTCCCTGAGGAACCCCTTCGACCGCGTGAGTGTCTTCCGGACCACGTTGCCGACGCGCGGTCGTCGGAGCCGCGGCAGCTCGGTGACCAGGCCCTGGCTCTCGCCGGGGAGTGTCCGGTCGAGGAACAGCCCGGCGATCCCGAACACCAGCAGGATCACGGCGACGTAAGCGAACCACCACCCCAGGCCGAGCACGGCGAGCAGGCCGAGGATGATCCCCAGCTGTGCCGAACAGGGCACCGCGAGGCCGAGCAGGGCCGTCGAGATGAGCCGCTCGCGCTTCGAGCCCGCGATTCGCGTCGAGATGACCGCCATCGTCACGCAACCCAGGCCGACGATCATCGGGATGACCGCCCGGCCGTTGAGGCCGATGCGGGACATGCCCCGGTCGGTGAGCACGGCCAACCGGGGTAACAGGCCCGAGTCTTCGAGCGCGCCGATCACCAGATAGAACGACGCCACGAGCGGGAGCAAGACGCCGAGGACGTACTGGACCGTCACCGTGAGCAACCCGAGATTCCCGTTCGTCAGGACGAACCGGACCGGGTCAAGCAATCCGCCCGCGGGTATCGTCGCCTCGACGGCGGCGACGGCCCGCGGAACGTAGTACGCCCCGAGGACCTCCACCTCGAGGAAATCGACCAGCCGCTGGGCGATCAGGTCCCCGATGAACAGGTAGATCAGTCCGAGCCCGAGGAGTGCCAGGGGGGTTCCGGTCCGCGGGCTCAACAGGAGGTCGTCGATTCGATCGGCGACAGTCCGACCGCTGTGTTTCGATGAACGGACACGCTCCACAGTCGCATCCACCCGGCGCCGTCGGTGTTCGTAGATCGTGTCTCGCAGGGGCGGAAGGTCCACGTCGACGGCCCCGCCGTCCGCGCGAACGGGCGAGGAGCGCACGCGGTCCAGGGTCGGCTCGTCCTCCTCGAGGAGGAGGACCCGCTCCGCGCGTGACGCATCCACGGCCGGAAGATCTGGCAGCCGGTCGAACCACCGAGCGACCGGCGTCTCGGGGGGAGCGGTCGCCTCGTCGACGGCCGCGCCGAGGTTCGCGATCCCCTCGCCGTCGATCGCGACCGTCGGGACGACCGGCACGCCGAGGTCCGCCTCGAGGGCCGCGACGTCGATGTCGGTCCCGTCGCGACGGGCCTCGTCCATCACGTTGAGCGCGACGACGGTCGGCACCCCCATATCCAGGAGCTGATACGTGAGGAAGAGGTCCCGGTCGAGTTGCGTGGCGTCGACGACGTCGATGACGGCGTCGGCCTCGAGGACCACCTCGCGGGCGATGCGTTCCTCCTCCGAGAACGACGAGATGCCGTACGTACCGGGTGCGTCGACCAGGCGCCGGCCCTCGAACGCGGCCGCGTCGGCGAGGACGGTCGTTCCGGGATAGTTCGAGACGTCGGCGTCGCGGTCCGCGAGTTCGTTGAACAACGCACTCTTGCCGACGTTCGGTGCGCCGACCAGGGCGATCGTATCGGCGTCGCTCGCCGTCCCGCCGGTCGGTATCGATGTGACATTTCTCGACGGGTCGTTGCTCGACGGGCATTCGGCAGCATCCGGCCCCGTCCCGTGGCAGCCCCCCACGTCACTCCGCCTCCGGCCGGACGGTGATGTCGTCGGCCACGGACGCCCCGAGGGCAACGGTCGTCCCGTTTCGCTCGACGACGACCGGCCCGTTCGAGATGTGACTCCGGCAGCGGACCGGTCCGTCGAGCATCCCGATTCGGAGGAGGTGGGCCCGGACGTCGGCCGTCGGAACGTCCTGGATCCGTACCACGTCGCCGCCGCTCACCTCGGACAACCGCCGATCCGACGTGACCTCCCCCATCTTTAGGTAAACCTAAAGACAGAGGCGGCTTAAGCGGGTACCAGCGTTCCAGGCCTCTCGCAACCCCCGCAACAGTTATGCCTGGATCCGAGATCGGGGGGAGTGGGGCGGCGGACCAATCCGGTACCGGCTCAGTCGAACCCCCGAGATCGACCTTCGAGCACTGGAATCCGCGATCATTCGAGAAAGAGCGCCCACCAAGGGGTCGCGCCCGTTACTGAGACGGGGATGACTGTTCGTCGGGTTCCTCCAGCCCCGCCACGTCGATGGGGACGTCCGACTCCGGGCCACCCGTCTCGACTGCGACGCCGAAGGAGACGATCGACGAGATCCCCTCTTCGACAGAGAGGTCCACGTCGTAGACCTCGTCCTCGGAGAGGTGCATGATGAACCCGCCCATGAACGGGTTCGGACCCATCGGCATGAAGACCGTGAGCATCTCCTCGCCCCCGGTCGCCGTTTCGATCATTTCGGGGGGAGTGGACGTCTGGAAGGCGATCGAGTACGACCCCTCCTTCGGGAACTCCACGAGGACCACCTCCTGGAAGTTCTGGGCGTCACCCTCCACCAGCATCGTGCTGATCTGGTCCAGGGGTCCGTAGATGGATCTGATCCCGGGGATCCGAGCGATAACCTTGTCCAGTCCCTCTTTCAGTCGGTCGCCACCGTACCGACTTTCGGTCAACGCGCCGACGAACAGGATCGTGACGAACAACACGACCGCAGCGATCAGCCGGGGGACGAGCGGGGACGTGTCGCCGATGGCCTGTTGAATCGGGATGGCCAGGGGATTCAGCAGTCCCGACAGAAAGTCGACCACGATCAGAAAGACGAAGGCGGTGATCAGAACCGGCAGGACGATCGCGGTTCCCGTCACGAGCGACTGACGCAGGTATTTGTCGGCACCGAGGTCCACGTCGGGGGCGTTCGTGCTACGTTGTGCCATGGGGCGGATACCGGTGGATCCGATAAAACACTGTCCACGCTCGGCCAGTTTTTGCGCACGGACGGTGACGCTCGCTGTCGTCGCGCTGACGCCGCTGGCACTCCCCTCCGGATGTTCGCTCGAACACGCAGGCGGGTGCGTGGAGCGGCCCCCTCGCGAGCGAGCTTCTCGGTCGTTCTCGACCGGTCTCCCGCGACGTGAAATCACCGTCACAGAAGTCGGAGAATACCTCCGACACGAGCGACGTCCACACGAGCGCAACTGCCCGGATTTCCGGACGGAGCGTTCGCCGCTCCCGTATAACGCCACCTCCCCTCCCGTGCTGGTTTCGGGCCGGACTTACCCCCAGCAACGGGGGCATTATCCCCGGCGCGCGTACTCCGTGGTGATGACAGGACAGTCGAAACGCGTGTCATACTCCAGGCGACAGGTACTCGGGGCCGTCGGAACGACCGGTGCGTTCGGCCTCGCTGGCTGTGCGGCAGTCACGGGCGGGACGAACGACGCCGATCCGATCCGGCTCGCGTACATGCCGATCTACCCCGACATGCAGTACTTCGTGATGGACCAGGAGGGGTACCTCGACGAACTCGACGCGCCCGTCGAGGCCGAGCAGTTTCCGGACGGTCCGAGCATCGTGCAGGCCCTCGCGGGCGGCGGGTTCGACGTCGCACTGTTCGGGATGGTTCCGAGCATGGTCGCCATCGACAAGGGCCTCCCATACCGCGTCACCGCGGCCAACATCGTCGACGCGATGAGCGTCATGACCACCGACGCCTTCGCCGAGTTGTGGGCGGACCACGGTGCTGCCGCCTTCGCGCAGTTCGAGGCCGATCGCGGCCGGAAGTTCCGGTTCGGCACCTTCCCGCCGGGGTCGGTTCCCGACATCGTCCTGCGGTACTGGCTGCGGGAGGAGTTAGGGCTGGTCGTTGAGGACGCCGTCGACGTCGTCCCGATGGGCGCCGGGAAGGTCCGCCAGGCGATGCTCGCGGGGGAGATCGACGGGACCAGCATCATGGAACCGATCCAGACCCTCGCCATCGAGAAGGACACCGGCCACGACCGGCTGGTCAACGCCGCCGACTTCTTCCCGGGCGGCCAGCCTGCTGCCGTCGTCCTGATGAACGACCGGCTGCGGACCGAGAACAGCGACCTCGGCCGGGCGTTCCTCGAACGGCACGTCCGCGCGACAGAGTTTGCGAACGAGAACCCCGACCAGGCCGCTGCCCACGCCACGACGGTCGTCGGCGAGGAGGTCCTTCCGCTCCCAATTGCGAAGAAGGCGATGCGGTCGCCGACGGCGAACTTCATCTCGGACCCCCACGAGATCGAGGGCGGCACCGAGATCTTCGCGTCCTTCGCCAGCGACCTCGGGAAGACCGACCGGACCCTCGCCCTCGAGGAGGTCTTCGACGTCTCGCTGTTCGAGGCCGTCGAGGGATGAGCGGGGATTCGCCCGTTGCGAGCGGGGACCGACGAGTGCCGGAGGCTGGATCTGACCGGGCACACAATGGCGAGGGCCCCGATGGCGACGTGCCTGGCGCCGACCGGGCGAGTTCCACCCATCCGGCCGGGACCGGGGCCCTCGAGGGGCACCTGGGGCTCTCGAATCGTGACTTGCCCGGGGCAGGCCGGGCCGTCGCCGGTACGCTCGGGTTCGTCGTCATCTGGTGGGCGGCGGCGCTCACCCAACCGATTTACCTGCTCCCTGGCCCCCTCGAGGTCGCTACAGCCGGCCTCACGGAGGCGACGGCCCCGGCGACATACACGCTCCCGCTCCTCGGGGTTGAGGTCGGGTTGACGCGGCTGGTCGTCAAGTTGCTCCAGAGCCTCCAGCACTACCTCCCGGGCCTCGCGATCGGGACCGTCCTGGGAATCTCTCTGGGGGTCGCGATGGGCTGGAGCGACGTCCTCGAGGACGCCCTCACGCCGGTCACGCGCGTGCTCCGGCCCATCCCACCGCTGGCGTGGATCGCCTTCGCCATCGTCTGGATCGGGATCGGCCACGCCGGTGCGACCTTCATCGTCGCCATCGGGGCTTTCTGGATCAACTACTACAACGCCTTCAGCGGCGTCGAAGCGGTCTCCCAGGAGCACCTCGACGTGGCGGCCTCGCTCGGCGTCCATGAGGACCTCGCCGTGATCCGAACCGTCGTCCTCCCGAGTGCGACCCCGGAGATCCTGACCGGCATCCGGACGGCCATCGGCCAGTCCTGGATGGTCGTCGTCGCCGCCGAGCTGTTCGGCGCGCCGGGCGTCGGCTTCCAGATCATCAGCGCCTCCCAGAACCTCCAGACCCACGTCAGCGTGGTCTATATGCTCGTTATCAGCGTGGTCTTCCTGGTCAGCGACTGGGGATTCAGGCGGGTCGAACGGAGGCTCCTCGCGTGGCGGACGTGAGCGGACCCGACGAGGCGGCCCTCGACGTTCTCGCGGACGAACCTGCCGATGGTTCGGACGGTCGTTCCAGCGGAGGCTCGCGGGGCCGACCGGTCGCGGTCGACGGTGTCACCAAGCGCTTCGACGGGGGTCCCGGGGAGTCGGTCACCGCCCTCGAGACCGTCTCCATCGACGTCTCGGCGGGGGAGTTCGTCTGCGTTGTCGGCCCCTCTGGCTGCGGGAAGACCACGCTGTTTCGCATCGTCGCAGGCCTGGAGCAGCCCACGTCTGGGGCCGTCCGGATCGACGGCGAGCTCGTCACCGGCCCGGACCTGGATCGCGGGATGGTGTTCCAGGAGTACGGACTCTTCCCCTGGCGGACCGTCCGTGGGAACGTCGCCTTTGGGCTGGAGCAGGGGGACGTTTCCGGGGCCCTGTGCCGGGAGCGGACCCGCGAGATGGTCGACCTCGTGGGCCTCTCGGGGTTCGAGGACGCCTACCCCTCACAGCTTTCGGGCGGGATGAAACAGCGCGTCGGCATCGCGCGTGCACTGGCGGTCGACCCGGCGACGCTGCTGATGGACGAACCCTTCGGAAGCGTCGACGCCCAGACCCGCGGGATGCTCCAGGACGAACTGGTCGAAATCTGGCGGGAGACCGGCAAGACCGTCCTCTTTGTCACCCACGACGTCCGCGAGGCCGTCGCGCTGGGTGATCGAATCGTCGTCCTGTCCGGGGCACCGGGCACCGTTCACGATGTGATCGACGTGGGCCTCGACCGCCCGCGATCCCGAACCGACGTGGCCTTCGCCGAACACGTCGAACGGGTGCTCGACCTGATCACGGCCTGAGGCTGCAGGGCCCTCCTCTGTCTGATCTCCGACCTACTTCTCGGCATTCGGTAGCACCTGCCCACCCCCGCCAGCTCGTCGCCTGTCTTGTTGGTTCCGATGGCTGGTGGTATCTCTTCAGTCCGCGGCCTGGGGCCGCTTCCGCCGCCGGCGCCGCCGCGGCAGGGACACCAGCCAGAGGAGGCCCAGGCCGACCCCGAAGGCGAGGACCGCCGGGAGGGCGAAGATGAACATGCTGAAGACGCCCTGTGGCGAGAGCAGCGACGAGATGACGAAGACGCCGATGACGAAGATCCGCCACCGTCGCCGGAAGGTCCCGTAGCTGAGGATGTTCCCCCGGTCGAACAGGAGCATCGTGACCGGGATCTCCGCGAGGACACCGATCCCCACGGTGAGGAAGATGACCAGCCAGCCGAAGTGGTTGATCCGGTAGGCGATGACCATGTGGGCGGTCAGCGCGTCCTGGGAGAGGAAGGAGATGATCGCCGGCGCGATGTACAGGAACCCGACGACGCTCCCGCCGATCAGGGCGACCAGCAGGGTCCCGCCCCAGACGAGGAGGACGTTGCGATCCCCGCCCGCGAGGCCGCGCTCCTGGACGGCGGGCCAGGCCCAGTAGAGCATCAGCGGCACGATCGAGACCGCCGCCAGGAGCGTCGAGAACTTGACCTCGAAGATGAGCGCCTCGACCGGGTGGAGGGTGACGATCTCGACCTCGGGCTGGAGCGCCGGTGGCATGTTGCTCGTCAGGACGCCGACGAGCAGGCCGATCCCGCCGGAGTAGAGCCAGACGAACGACGCCGCCAGGACCAGCATGAACACCGCGACCAGCCAGACGGCCTTCGAGGTCAGCGAGTCGACGATGAAGGAGATGTCGTAGTAGTACCCCCCGATGTCGTCCTCGGTCGTCTCCTCGTCAGTAAAGGCGTCGACCATGCCTGCGGCCGTCGCGGTGACGGTATCGGAGTCATCGTCAGTCGTCGCGCCCCCGGCCTCGCCCTCCCCCCCTGCTCGGTCTGCCTCCGCCGCCTGGGCCTCATCGAACCTGTCGAGTATCGCCTGAGCTTTCTCGGGGTTGTCGGCCTCCATCGCCTCCGAGGCGTAGCCCAGGGCGTCCTCCTCGGTGAGTTCCGCGAAGGCCTCCGCCGGGGCCGCCCGGACCGCCGGCGTCGAGAGCGCCCCGAGGTCGATCTCGGCGGGTTCCCCGATCTCGGGTTCGCCCGGCCCGGCGACCTCGGCACGGACCTGGAGGCGTTCGAGGGCCTTGATGCGGAAGTAGAACAGGGCGATCCCGAGCGCGACCAGGCCGACGACCACGCCGATGATCGCTGCCGAGATGGTCGGCGAGAGGCCCAGCAGGGAGAGTATGTCGGCGGTCGGAAGGCGGTAGCCAGAGCCCATGGTCCGGAGCGCTCCGTTGAACGCCGAGAGACCGCCTTGGCGGATCGCGTAGAATACGCCGCCGGCGCCGAGGACGAATACGCCCGCGAGGACGTTCCAGTTGTTCCGAACGACCTCCGAGAGCGGCACGCTCTCCCCGGCCCGCTGGGCCAGGACGACCAGTTTGGTCACGCCCAGACTGAAGGCGTACAGCCCGACGAGCGGCGTCGCCCACATGATCTGGGTGAAGGGGTCCGGCGGCGAGAAGAGCGCGCCGAAGGCGACGATGCCGACGACCGCGTAGCGCCACTTGTCCCGGAAGGTCTCGTACTTCACGATCCCCGCCGACGCCAGCGAACTCATTCCCAGCGGAAGCTGGGCGGCCAGCCCGAAGGAGAGCGCCAGGAAGGCGATGAACTGGGTCCACTTCACGATCGAGTAGGTCGGGTTGAACCCGGCGTCGACGGCGTTGTTCGCGAGGAAGTCGAACATCAGGGGGAAGAACAGCTCGTAGGCGTAGACCAGCCCGACGGCGAACAGGACGGTGATCATGGTCCCGAGGCCGGCCAGCTTCCAGCGGGGTACCCGCTGACTCGGCCAGTACCCACGGGCTTTCAGGGCCTTCCGGCCGAACCACACCAGCGCCGGGATCGTGAGGAAGACCCCGACGATGAGGCCGATCTTGACCTGGAGGAGGATCACGTCGAAGGGCGTCACGGCCACGACTTCCGCCTGCTCCCCCGGCGGGAGATTCAGTGCCTCGACCAGGTCGGCCCGGAGCGTATCCCAGATGTAGCCCATCCCCCAGAAGGCGCCCAGGAACGAGACGACGAAGACGAGGAAGACGTACTTGAGTCGGGACTGCGCGGCCGAGAGCACGGACCCGACCGTGGCGCGGCCGTTCGCGATGGTCCTCGTGGTGTCCTCGCTCAGTGGCCCGACCATTTCAGGGGAGGTAACCGACTGGCGGTTATCAATCTATTCATGCGCCTGCGGCGCGCAATCGAGAAGGCTTACAAACGACGACCGCAAACCCCGCGGCGATGGACGAGGGTGAGTCCGGCCCCGAGGAGGCGCCCGACGACGGCGAGGCGCCCGACCGTGAGGAGGTGCCGGAGGCACCCGCTGAGACCGACACCGGAGCGGGAGAGGATGGACCGGGGGGCGAGTTGCCCGACCCGGCGGATCCTGGACGGCCGGCCGACGACGGGCCACCCGACGAACCGACTATTGCGGCAGCTGAGGACGGTGATGAAGCCCCTGGCGACGAGGAAGCCGCCACGGCGCCGAACGAATCCGGTGATGCTCACGGGGCTGCGGAGCGCGATCCGGCCGCGGTGGAGGACCCTGATGCGGGGGGTGGTGAACCGGACCCGACGGGTGAACCGGATGCGGGGAGAGAGGAAGAGAATGCGGAGGAAGATGAACCGGATACGAAGGGAGAGGAAGAGGATGCGAAGGGAGAGGAAGAGGATGCGAAGGGAGAGGAAGAGGATGCGAAGGGAGAGGAAGAGGATGCGAAGGGAGAGGAAGAGGATGCGAAGGGAGAGGAAGAGGATGCGAAGGGAGAGGA
>JAZKTI010000087.1:0-9779 GCA_036625635.1 Haloarculaceae archaeon | reverse complement strand
TGCCTGCGTCGACTGTGGGATGTGCACCTGGATCTGTCCCGAGTTCGCCATCTTCACCGACGAATCCGGCGACACGATCGGAGGTGAGGCCTGATGGTCAGCGACAGCGACCCTGTCGCGAGGACGGCGGAATCAGCGGACGAGGCGCCGAACCAGAGCCAGGGGAAGGCCCAATCACCGGGGACGGAGGGTGCCGACCGAGAGTCCGAGGCCCCCATCCTGACGGGGGAGTACTTCATGAAGGGCGACGTCGCCTGCGCGGAGGGCGCAATCGCCGCCGGCTGCCGGTTCTTTGCGGGCTACCCGATTACGCCAGCCAGCGAGGTCGCCGAGCGGGTCAGCGAGCGCTTCCCGCACATCGAGGACGCCCAGTACGTCCAGATGGAGGACGAACTCGGGAGCATGGCCGCCGTCGTCGGCGGGGCCAACGCCGGCGCGAAGAGCATGACCGCGACGAGCGGTCCCGGCGTCAGCCTGATGAACGAGAACATCGGGCTCGCCGCGATCACGGAGACGCCCTGTGTGGTGGTCAACGTCCAGCGTGGCGGCCCATCGACGGGCATGCCGACGCTGCCGGGGCAGGGTGACGTCATGCAGGCGAAGTGGGGCAGTCACGGTGACTACCCGATGGTGGCCTACGCCCCCGGAAGCCCCCAGGAGATGTTCGACTGCACGGTCGCCGCGTTCAACACCGCCGAGGCCTACCGGACGCCGGTCATGGTCCTGGCCGACCAGACAGTCGGCCATATGACCGGGAAGGTGATGATTCCGGAGGCCGTCGAGACCGTGGACCGACCCTCGCCGGCTGGGGACCTCGACCCGGAGACCTTCCGCCCCTACGACGGCTCCCGGCAGGTCCCCCCGATGGCGGCCGCCGGTGACGGCGCCCGGGTCCACGTGACCGGCCTCACCCACGACGAACGGGGCCACCCGGACATCGACCCCAGGACCCAGGACGAGATGCTTGGCCGGATGCTGGCCAAGATAGACGACAACCGGGCCGACATCGTCGAGGTCGAACGGTACCGCCTGGACGACGCGTCCGTCGGCCTGGTCGCCTACGGCTCGATGGCCCGCTCGGCCCGCGAGGCGGTGGACCGCCTCCGCGAGGACGGCCTCGATGCGGGCCTCCTCCGCGTCGTGACTCCCTGGCCCGTCCCCGAGACGGCCGTCGAGGAACTCGCGGATGCCGTCGACATCCTGGTCGTCGCGGAGATGAACCTCGGCCAGTACGTCCACCCGATTCGCGAGCGTGCCACCTGCCCGGTCGCCGCCCACACCCACCAGGGGGGAGCGATCCCACAACCCCAGGCGGTCGCGGCGACCGTCGCGGAGGAAACGGAGGCGGTTCGATGAGCCAGCCCGAATCGCCCGCGGCCGTCGCCGAGGCACATCCCGACGACGAGGTGCTCCGGGACTCCCGCATCCCACACATCTGGTGTCCCGGGTGTGGTCTCGGGACGACAATCAAAGCCTTCGCCGAGGCAATCCGTCGGCCGGAGGGCGACCTCGACGACCACGCGGTCGTCAGCGGCATCGGCTGTACCGGCCGTGCGGCCGGATACGTCAACACGGACTCGTATCACACCACCCACGGCCGGGGTATCCCGTTCGCGACGGGACTGAAACTCGCCAATCCCGACCTGGAGGTCTCGGTCATCTCCGGTGACGGCGACCTCTTCAACATCGGGGGCAACCACTTTCTCCACCTCGCCAGGCGGAACGTCGACATGACGGTCGTCTGTTCGAACAACTTCAACTACGGGATGACCGGCGGGCAGTTCGGCGGCACGACGCCCACGGGGGCGGTCACGTCGACGACGCCCGAGGGAAACTACGAACGGCCGTTCAACCTGCCGCTGCTCGCCGACAGTCTCGACGTCCCCTACGTGGCCCGGTGGACCAACCTTCACCCGAGGCGACTCGCGACGGCCATCGAGGAAGCGATGGCAAAGCCCGGTCTCGGCTTCGTGGAGGTCATCACGCCCTGTCCGGAGGGATTCGGGAAACCCAACGAGTTCCCGGAGGGGATGGACATGATGGAATACTTCGAGGAACACGCGGTCGTCGATCACGAGGCGGACCTCGACGAGGTCGGCATCGCGCTCGAGGGCGAGGACCTCGTCCTCGGGACCTTCGTCGACGAGGCGAGCACGCCATACCTCGAGACCAAGGCCGACCGTCTCGGAGGTGACGGGCAATGACGCGGACCGAGTTCCGATTCTCCGGGTTCGGGGGCCAGGGCGTCATCACGATGGCCCACGTCCTCGGCCACGGTGCGACCATCCACGCGGGCCTGGACGCGACCATGACGGAGGCCTACGGCCCCGAGAAGACTGGCGGTTTCTCCCGGGGGGACGTGGTCGTCGACGACGGGACCATCGACTACCCGAACGTGGTGGCCCCGGACGTGGTCGTGACCCTCTCGCAGGACGCCTTCGAACGCGACGCGGCCACCGTCGCCGACGGCGGCCTTGTGGTGGTCGAGGACGCGCTGGTCAAACCGGATGCGTTCGTCGACGACCGGCCCGACGCGACCCTCATCGGCGTCCCCGCGGTCGCGCTCGCGGAGGAGGTCGGCCGAAAGGTCGTCGCGAACGTCCTCCTGCTCGGGACGGTCGTCGAACTCGCCGGGACGCCACCGCTGGAGGCTGTCCGGGACGCCGTCACGGAGACCGTTCCGGCGGGTACCGAGGCCCTCAACGAGCGGGCCTTCGCCCGCGGCCGCGAGGTGTTCTCGGCCGGCGACGTGACCGGTGACGTCGCCGAACTCCAGGAGGTGTCCGGATGAGCGTCGACCGTGTCGACCCGCTCGGGAGCGGGCGGACCGGCTCGGAGTACCTCGACGGGGACGTCCTGATCGTCGGTGGCGGGATCGCCGGCATCCAGGCGAGCCTTGACCTCGCCGAGGGCGGAGCCCAGGTCGTTCTCGTCGAGCGTGGCCCCGCCATCGGCGGCACGATGTCGGCGCTGGACAAGAACTTCCCCACGCTGGATTGCTCGATCTGCATCGAGGGACCGGAGATGGGCGAAGTGGTCAACCACGACAACATCGAGGTCCTGACCCTCGCGGAGGTCACGGGCCTCGACGGCGCGGCGGGCAACTTCACCGCCGAGGTCTACCAGGCCCCGCGGTTCGTCGGGGACGAGTGCACCCGGTGTGACGACTGCGTCGACGCCTGTCCCGAGTACGCACCCAACGAATTCGACGAGGGCATGGACTCGCGGACCGCCATCTTCACCCCCTTCGAACAGGCCGAACCGGGGCCGTACGTGCTCGACGTGGAGACCTGCCTGAACGATCCGCCGAACAACATGCCGTGTGACCGGTGTCAGCGGGCCTGCAAACCGGACTGCATCTCCTTCGACGTGACGCCGACCACGTACACAGTCGACGTCTCCTCGCTCATCGTAGCGACGGGCTTCGACCTGCTCAACCCCGAGGTCGTCGACGAGTACGGCTACGGCGAACACCCGGACATTCTGACGAGCCTGGAGTACGAACGACTGCTGGACGCTGCCGGGCCCACCGAGGGGCACGTGGTCAAGCCCTCGGACGGCGACGAGCCAGAGGACGTCCTCTTCGTCTTCTGTGTCGGCTCGCGCGACCAGCGACACTGCGAGTACTGCTCGCGTGTCTGTTGCATGTACTCCAACAAGCAGGCAATCCAGACCGTCGACCACGGGGTCGGCGAGGTGACGGCCCTCTACATGGACATGCGGGCCTACGGCAAGAACTTCGACGACTTCTACTCCCGGGCCCGTGACGAGGAGGGCGTTGACTTCCGGCGCGCTCGGCCCGCCGAGGTCGATCCGACCGGCGATAGCCCGACGGTCGTCTACGAGGATACCCACGAGGGCGAACTCGTCAAGGAGACCTACGACATGGTCGTCCTTGCGCCGGCCATCATCCCGAGCGACGGGACCGACGCCCTGGCCGCGACGCTCGATCTCGAGGTCGACGAGGACGGTTTCTTCGCGACCACGGAGGCGGGCGGCGACACGGTCGAGACCACGCGACCGGGCGTCTACGCTGCCGGCTGTGCGACCGGCCCGAAGGACATCCCCGACAGCGTCGCCGAGGCCTCCGGCGCGGCCTCGCGCGCCCTCGAGCACCTCGAGGAGCCCTCCTGGCCCGAGCCCGTCGACGTCGACCCCATCGACGCCACCGGCGAGGAGCGCATCGGCACCTTCGTCTGCCACTGCGGCTCCAACATCGCCGACACTGTCGACGTCGAGGCGGTCCGGGACTACGCCGCCGACCAGCCGAACGTGGCCCACAGCGAGGACCTCATGTTTGCCTGCGCGGGCAACACCCAGGAGTACATCCGCGACGTCGTCCGGGAAAAGGACCTCAACCGGGTCGTCATCGGGTCGTGTTCCCCGAAGACCCACGGGCCGACCTTCCGCGAGACCATCGCCGAGGCCGGGCTCAACGAGTACCTGCTGGAGATGGCCAACCTCCGCAACCACAACTCCTGGGTACACGACGAGGAGCGCGCCGCCACGGAGAAGGCGAAGGACATGATGCAGATGGCCATCGACAAGGCCGCCTTCCTCACGCCACTGGAAACCATCGAGCAACCCGTCGAGCAGCGCGGCCTGGTCGTCGGGGGCGGGATCGCCGGCATGAGCGCGGCCACCAGCCTCGCCCGGCAGGGCCACGAGACCCACCTGGTCGAGCGGGAGGACGAACTCGGCGGGATGCTCCGGGACCTCGACGAGTTACACCCCTCGGGCGTCGACGCCGACGTCCTACTCGAGCGGCGGCGCGCGGATATCGAGGAGGCCGGCGTCACGGTCCACGCCGGCACCGACGTCGAGACGATGAGCGGCCACATCGGGAACTTCACCGCGACCCTCTCGGACGACGAGACCCTGGACGTCGGGGCCGTCGTCCTGGCGACGGGGGCGGACACCTACGACCCCGAAAGCACCCTTGGCTACGAGGACCGCCCCGAGGTCATCACGAACCGCGAACTCGAGGGCCGGCTGGCCGAGGGGTCCGTCGACGCCGACCGCGTCACCCTGATCGGCTGTGCCGGGTCCCGTGACGGCGACCGTGGCTGCTCGCGGTACTGCTGCCAGTCGATGATCGGCCAGGCCAACCGGCTCGCCGATGACGGGGCCCACGTGGACGTCGTCAGCAAGGACGTCAGGACGTTCACCCGGGACGCGGAGGAGGCCTACCGGGCCGCCCAGGCGAACGGCGTCCGGTTCTTCCGCTACGAGGAGGAAGCGACCGTCGGCGCGGCCTTCGAATACGACGCCGACGTCGGCGAACTGGTCTTCGAGGCCCGGACCATCGGCGAAGAGGTCGCGCTCCCGACCGACCTCGTCGTGCTCGCGGCGGGGCTGCGCTCGAACGGCGCCGAGGCCGAGGACGACGTGGCCAGTCAGCTCACCGTCACCAGGGACGAGGAGGGCTACCTCCTGGAGCGCCACCCCAAGCTCGGGCCGGTCGAGGCGAGCGTCGGCGGAGTCTTCCTGGCGGGGACCGCCCAGGCGCCCCGCGACGTCCGGGACGCGACCGACAGCGCCCTCGGGACCGCCGCGAAGGCGGGCGCGCTGCTCTCGAAGGACGCGGTCGACCAGGAACCCCTGGCGGCCGAGATCGACCCCGAGGCCTGCGTTGGCTGCACGAGGTGTGCCCAGGTCTGTCCGTACAACGCGGTCGAGGGCGAGGTCCAGGAGGTCCACGAGGTGATCGAGGCAGCGTGTATGGGCTGTGGGACCTGCGCTGCGGAGTGCCCGCAGGACTGCATCACGATGCCCGGATTCACCGACGAGCAGATCACCGCCCAGATCGACGCCGCGCTCGCCGATGCCCCCGAGGACACTGTCCTCACCTTCGCGTGCAACTGGTGTTCCTACGGCGGTGCCGACCAGGCGGGCATCGAGAAGCGGAGCTATCCGCCCAGTTCCCGGATCATCCGGACGATGTGTTCGGGCCGCGTGGACGAGGCCTTCGTCGAGTACGCCTTCGAGCAGGGCGCCGGCGCGGTGCTCCTGTCGGGGTGTCACATCGGTGACTGTCACTACATCGACGCGAACCACTACACGAAAGAGCGCTACGAGCGGCTGAACGCCAAGTACGAGCGCGACGAGAACTTCGACGAAGACCGATTCCAGCTCGCCTGGATCAGCGCGGCGGAGGGCCAGAAGTTCGCCGACACCTCGACCGCGATGGACGACGTCCTGGTGGGCTACAGTGACGAGGCCGCCCTCGAGACCGACGGCGGCTGTGTGAACTGTTCGTGCGACCGGGACGACCGCGTCGCTGACAGCAACGCCGGCCAGGACCCTGGCAGCGACCACGATCCGGGAGGTGAGTGGCCATGAGCAGTGACCCGGTCCGGCTCGATCCCGAGGCCCACCGGCGCGTCGTCGACGCCACCGACGGCGCGGCCAACGTCTGCTTCCAGTGTGGCACCTGCACAGCGACCTGCCCGTGGTACGACCTCGACGGGGAGACGCTCTCGGTGCGGAGGATGATGCGCTCGGCCCAGCTCGGCACCGAGGGACTGAGCGACCAGCTCTACCGCTGTTTGACCTGTGGGGCCTGCGAGGCCAACTGTCCGCGCGGGGTCGACATCACCGAGGCCGTCCTCGGGCTCCGGGAACTGGCCTTCGAGGCCGACGAGGCGCCGGGCGAACTCGAGGGGGCCCTCTGGAGTGTCTACGAGGAGGACAACCCCTGGGAGCGCCCCGCGGGTGACCGCGACGACTGGCTCGACGCGGTACCGGACGACATCGACGTGCCCGTCGGCGAGGAGGCCGAGGTGCTGTACTACGTCGGCTGTGCGCCCTCCTACGACCCGGCGCTCCAGCCGGTACCGGCGGCCGTCGTCCAGCTCTTCGAGGCGGCCGGAGTCGACTACACCGTCCTCGGCGGCGAGGAGGCCTGCTGTGGCGACGTGGTGCGCCAGACCGGCGAGCCGACCTTCTTCGAGGACGTCGCCGAGCGCAACACGTCGGCCTTCGAGGCGACGGGCGCCGAGACGATCGTCACCTCGAGTCCCCACTGCTCGGAGACCTTCCGGGGGGCCTACGACCTCGACGCCGAGGTCCGCCACTACACGGAGTTCCTCCGGGATCTGGTCGACGAGGGGGCCCTCGAGTTCGAGCGTCTCGACCGGACCGTCACGTTCCACGACCCCTGTTACCTGGCTCGGGGCATGGCGGTCGTCGACGCCCCGCGGGACCTGCTGGCAGCCGCGGGGGTGACGGTCGACGAGATGGCAGCGTCGGGAACGGACGCGCTCTGCTGTGGTGGCGGCGGCGGCCACATGTGGCAGGAGGTCGAGATGGAGGAACGGTTCGCCGATCGGCGAGCGACCCAGGCCGCCGAGACCGAAGCCGGTGCCCTCGTGACCGCCTGTCCGTTCTGCGTGCAGACGCTCGACGACGGCGTCAAAAAGACCGGCACCGATCTCCCGGTTCGCGACCTCGCGACGGTGCTGCTGGAGGCCCTTCCCGACGACGCGGAGGTGACCGAACCATGACCGACGACGTCTGGACATACCTGGAACACGACGGCGGCGAGGTAGAGCACGTGAGTTTCGAGATACTGGGCCGGGCCCGCGACCTGGCAACCGAGCTGGGTGGCGACGTCACGGCCGTGGTCGCCGGGAGCGCCGGGGACGTCGACGGGCTCGGGGAGACGGCCGTCGCCAGGGGTGCCGACAACGTGCTGGTCCTGGAGCACGACTTCCTCGACACCTACCGGCCGGAGACCTTCGCCGCCGCGGTCGGCGAGGCGGTCGAGGCGGACGATCCCGTGGCGCTCCTCGTTCCGGCGACGCACAACGGCGTCGATCTCGCCGGCCGCCTGGCGGTTCGTCTCGACACCGGCCTCAACGCCGACGTCGTCCGCCTCGAGATCGACGACGAGGGCGACCTCGTGGGTGGCGTACCGGCCTTCGCCGGCGGCATCCTCGCGATGGTCAAGGCGCTTGGCCGGCCGCAGATGAGTACTGTCCGCCCGGGCGTTTTCGCTGCCCTCGAGCCCGACGAGTCCCGATCAGGGAGTGTCGAGATCCGGCAGCCCACACTCACGGACGCCGACGTCCACACGGAAGTGCTCGACCGGACGATCGGCGAGAGCGTCGATCTGCCGGGTGCCGACGTCGTCGTCTGTGCCGGTCGCGGCTTCGGTGGCGATCTCGGCCTCGCCCAGGACCTGGTCGAAGCCCTCGACGCCACGCTCGGGGTGACGCGGCCCCTGGCCGACGAGGGGCTCGTCTCCCGGGATCGCCAGATCGGGTCGACGGGCTACTCGCTCCAGGCGGACGTAGCGATTGTCGCCGGGATCTCCGGGTCGGTCTACTTCACGGCCGGCCTCGACGACGTCGACACAGTCGTCGCGATCAATACCGACCCGGACGAGCCCATCTTCGAGGAGGCCGACTTTTGCGTCGATGGCGACCTCTTCGAGGTGCTGCCGGCCGTACTGGACGAACTCGAGGCAACGGGGGTGGTCGCGTGACCCGACGCATCGCGGTGATGGTAAAGGTCGTCCCGAAGCCCGAGGAGGTCAGCCTGGACGAGGAGTCGATGACGATCGACCGCGAGGAGGCCGACTCCCAGCTCAACCCGGCCGACAAGAACGCCGTCGAGCTGGCCCTCGAACTCCAGGAGGCGGCCGGGGAGGCCCCTGAAGGGGGAAGCGGGGACGCCGGCGGGGAAGCCGTCGAGGTCGTCGCCGTCTCGATGGGGCCGCCTTTCGTCGAGGCCCAGCTCCAGGACGTCGTCGCCATGGGCGCCGACGACGCCTACCTCCTGTCGGATCGCGCGTTCGCGGGGGCGGACACCTATCCGACGAGCATGGTCCTCGCCGGCGCCGTCGAGGAGATCGGCGACGTGGACCTGGTCCTCTGTGGCGAGGAGTCCTCGGACTCCTCGACCGGACAGGTCCCGCCGGGGATCGCCGAGTGGCTCGACGCCGCGCAGGTGACCTACGTGGAGGAGGCCGAGCTGACCGATGGCCGCCTCCGTGCGACGCGATCGGTCTCGAGCGGGAGCGAGACCGTCAGCGTCCCGCTTCCCGCGGTCGGGAGCGTGGAGTACGGCAGCAACGAGCCCAGGTTCCCCGACTTCAAGCGCAAGCGGTGGGCCGAGAAGGAATGGGAGGCGACGGTCTGGGACCACACCGACATCGACGTCGATGAGGACGCTCTCGGGCGAGAGGGGTCCCACACCGAGGTGACGACGCTCGAGACGATGTCCGGGCCCGAGCGCGAGGGCGAATGGCTGGAAGGCGACCCCGAAACCCAGGCGGCCGCCATCGCCGACGTCCTCGCCGAGCGCGTCGAGTGACCGAGGCCCTGGTAAGCAGGGTACTTCGTTCCGCCCCCACGACCGCCACCCGCTGGAGAGAGCGGTCGGGCTCGGTTCCTCGGAGGGTCGCACTCCCCTGCCCTGGCCAGAGAGCCATCGGCCCAGGACATGCATCCGCTGGTGTACCTGGAACCCCAACCGCCCTGAACGCCCTCGGCCTGCTCCCAGGAGATAGTGACCGCCGCGTGTCCGCAACCGACCAGAAAGCCCCCGGCCCGGTCGCGTTCAATTCAGTCGGTAAGCAGGCTCTATCGAGCGAGCGACGGGAGCGGAGATATCCCGCTCACCGACCGCGACAGCGTGGCCGAGCGGCGTGAGACGCGAGCGCCGCGGGAGGCGACCGAAGAGATCGTCCCGGACTGGGCAGCCGGTGTCCTCGTGAGTGAGTGAGTGAAACGAGCGAACGAGGGTCCCCCGAGGGAGCCTGCGACCGAGGGGGA
>JAZKTI010000086.1:0-9826 GCA_036625635.1 Haloarculaceae archaeon | reverse complement strand
GGAGGGCGTTCTGGGTGTGTGCGTTTGCGGTCTCGTTTCCATTCGAGTGCGAGGTGAGGGTGTTCTGGCTGTGTCCGGTGCGGTCACGTCTCCGTTCGAGAGCGAGGTGAGGATTTTCTGAGCGTCCTCAAGTACGGCACAGGCCACACTCGAGAGTCCAGGAGGGCGTGCTGAGCGAGCGCAACACCAGAGACTCGCAACACGCCACCACCGGGTCGAAGCCCCACACCCTCGCCGCCGAGACGAACCGTTCAAACCCCACCCTGCCGAACTCCCACCCGTCCTCGTGACCCGACTGCCGAACCCGGTCAGGCTCACCATCCTCGGGATCGGCCTCGCGCTGGCGCGAGCGGGGCTGGTCGACCGGTCCCGCGTCGACCGCACGGTCGACCTGGCGTGGCCGCGGATCTACACCGGGCTGGCGCGGATGTCCAAGAGCGCCATTGACGTCGCGATGGTCGGGGTCGCCGTCGGGCCGGCAGCCATCGCCGGCGTCGGGTTCGCGAGTCCCTACTGGGGCCTGGCCTTCACCCTGGGTGCCGGCCTCGCGACGGGGACCATCGCCCTCGTCTCCCAGCGGTACGGCGCGGCGGCCTTCGACCAACTCGGCCAGGCCGTCCGATCGAGCGTCCTGCTCGTCCTCCTCGTGACTGTCGGTCTCGCGGCCGTCGTTGCCGCCGCCCCGACCGCGCTCATCGACGTCCTGACCGACGATCCCCGGTCGATCGAACTCGGCGCTACCTACCTCCAGCTCCTCGCGCTCGGGATGCCCTTCGCCGCCGCGAACCTCGTGGGGAGCCGGATCCTGATCGGCGCCGACGATGCGTGGATCCCGATGGTCCTGCGGGGGACCGGGGCGGTCGCCAACGTCGTCCTCAACGCGGTGCTCATCTTCGGCCTCGACATGGGCGTCGCGGGAGCCGCCCTCGGGACCGCCCTCTCGAACGCGGTGATCGCCCTCGCCTTCGGGGTCGGTCTGGTCCGCGGTCGCCTCCCGAAGATCGGTGCCTTCCCGGTGCGGGTGGACTTCCGGGGCACCTACGTCCACCGTGAGACCATCGTCGACCTCGTGCGGATCAGCCTCCCCGCGACGGGCCGCCGGTTCGTCTGGACCGTCGCGCGCTTCCCGATGCTCGCCTTCGTCGCGCTGTTCGGCCAGCCCGTGGTCGCGGCCTACGTCATCAGTCGGCGGATCTGGGCGCTCATCAACACGCCCGGGTGGGGCTACGGGCTGGCTGCGAGCAGCCTCGTCGGCCAGTCACTCGGCGAGGACGACGAGGGCCTGGCGGAGGTCTACGGCCACGAAATCGCCCGGATCGCAGTCCTCACCTACGTGGTCTTCGCGGGGGTCGTGATCCTCTTCGCCGAGCCCCTCGTCGGCCTCTTCGTCCGGGACCCTGTCGGGAACACGGTTCCCATCGCGGCCGCCCTCGTCCACGCCGCCGCCCTCGCTGTGATCGCCCGCGGGATCGGCGGGACCTACGCCGGCGCACTCGAGGCGACCGGGGACACGCGCTGGCCCTTCTACAGCCGGGTCGTCGGGATGTTCGTCCTGGGCATCCCGCTAACGTACCTCGGCGCCACGACGCCGCTGGGCCTCTGGGGGCTGTACCTCTCCTACTTCGGCCAGTCGCTGGCCCCCGCGCTGGTCAACTACTACCGCTTCTCCACCGGGAAGTGGAAGGCGATCAGTCGACAGTACCGGCCGGAGTCGGCCACGACCCGGTGAGACGGAGCACCCACCGTCCTGGGAGGTGGGCCCGAGCAACGACGAGGTGGGGACCCGCCCGGGGGCCAACCGGGGGCCGCGGGACCGCAACCTTTTGCCCGATGCCGGCCGTCCCCACAGGACATGCACCCCCGCGCACGAGAGTTCGCCACAGCCGCGGAGCGCGAGCACCACCTCGCGATCGACGTCCGCGAGTTCGAGGACGGGACGAAGACGGCCGAAGACGCGGCCGAGGCGATCGGGTGTGACGTGGCACAGATCGCGAGCAGTCTGGTGTTCGAGGCCGACGGCGACACGGTCGTCGTCGTGACCAGCGGGGCCAACCGGGTGGACGAGGACCGGCTGGCCGACGCCGTCGGGGCCTCGGTCGTCGAGATGGCCGATCCCGACGCGGTCAGGGAGGCGACGGGGTACAGCATCGGTGGCGTCCCACCGTTCTGTCACGACACCGATCTGCCGGTGTACGTTGACGAGACGCTCCTGCGCTTCGATGAGGTCTGGGCCGCGGCCGGGACGCCGGAGGCGGTGTTCCCCATCGACCCAGAGACCCTGGTCGCGATCGACGGGAGGTCTTCGATACCCGTATCGGGGTGAGGACGGAGGTCTCCTCGAGACCGATCGAGCGAAGCCGAGCAGTGCACAGACGGGAGTCTCACGCGCTGGGCGGAGGGCAAGTGCCCGGGAAAGGGGGACCGGCTCGATGGTCCCGGAGGCCGGTGAGCGGGACGAAGCCATCCACAGGAGCAGGATTCGGTGGGGTGTCCTCGAGAACCTCGGTCCTCCAGACCCTCGGCACTGGCCGGGCCTAAGCTCCCGCCCGGACGGGGGAGAGTCCGAGGGGCGGCGGCGATCGCGGCCAGCTGCGGTTTGAACGAGTCTACCGGGCAAATCAACATGTTAGGGAAGAGTTTTCCATTCCCGGTGTCTGCGGGATATTCGTAGAGTGGACAATGAACGTCGGAGCTATCGTCGGCCGGGCCCGATCTCTCGTAGTGGACCGTCCCATTACGGTGGCGTTGTCACTCGCCGGACTCCTGCTCCTCATCGATCTCTTCGCCGCGCTGTTCGTCACCGGGACCCTCGGGTACGCGGACTTCCTGAGCCTCCTCTGGGACGGGCTGATGCGAGGCCTGGTCATCGGCCTCGCGGGTATCGGGCTCTCGATGACGTACAGCATCCTGAACTTCGCGAACTTCTCCCACGGGGACTACCTCACGGCGGGCGCCTTCATGGGCTGGGGCGCCACGTACCTCGTCGCGGGCTTTGGGGAGGCCGACTGGACGGAGCTCCTGCTGGTCGGTGCCGGTGACTCCGTCTACGGCCCCCAGCTTGGAATCGGCATCACCCAGTCGCCCGTGGCGATCCTCGCCGGCCTGGTCCTTGCCGGCCTCGGGACCGTCGCGCTCGCCCTCCTGATCGACCGCCTCGTCTACCGATCGATGCGGGACTCCGGCGGGATTTCGTTGCTAATTACGAGCGTCGGGGTGGCTTTCGCGCTCCGATACCTGATCGCGTTCGTGTACACCCAGACCAACCGCGGCACGACCACCTCCGACATGGTTCCCGACTGGAACGTTCCCATCGGTGACGGGGCGGTCATCGTGGACGGGCACGACCTGACCCTCCTCGTCATCTCGGTCGGCCTCATGGTGGGAGTGCACCTCCTCTTGAACCGGACGAAGCTGGGGAAGGCCATGCGGGCCATGGCCGACAACAAGGACCTCGCGCGGGTGACCGGGATCCCGACGGAGCGCGTCGTCCGGTGGACCTGGATCATCGGCGGGGGCCTGACGGGCATCGCCGGCTTCTTGCTGGTGCTCTGGCGAGGCGTGCTGACCTTCCAGATCGGCTGGTTACTCCTCCTCCTGGTGTTCGCCGCGGTGATTCTCGGTGGCATCGGGTCGATCTACGGGGCGATCTTCGGGGGCATCATCATCGGGATCACGATGAACATCTCGCAGATCTGGATCCCGACCGACTTCGCCCGGGCGGCAGCCTTCGCCATCATGATCGTGATCCTGTTGGTCCGGCCAAAGGGTATCTTCGGTGGGAGGGCGACAGCATGACCGGGGAAGACCCCGACACGGTCCCCGGCCCGCTCGCCAGGATCTGGGAGCGGGACCTGGGAAAGGTTGTAACCACGTTCGTGGTCATGTACGCGGCCTACGGCGTCCTGGGTCTGGTCTCGGGTCTCTCCATACGGGGCCTGATCGCGACGCTCGTCCAGTTGACCTTGCTCATTGCCATTTACGCGATGTTGAGCCTTGCCCTCAATCTGCAGTGGGGCTACACGGGCCTGTTCAACATCGGTATCGTCGGCTTCATGGCTGTCGGGGCATACACGATGCTGATGGTGTCCAAGCCGGCCGCAAGCGAGTCGGCGGCCGCCCTGAGCGGGGGACTGGGGATGCCGTTTGTCGTCGGCGCACTCGCGGGAATCGCAGCTGCAGCGCTCCTCGGCCTGGTCGTCGCGCTCCCCGCTCTCCGCCTCCGGGCTGACTACCTGGCAATCGTGACCATCGCTATGGCGGAGATCGTCCGTTTCATCTACCAGTCCGGAACGTTCCAGGAGTTCACCCTCGCTGGATACGAGCTCGGAACCGGTGGAGGTCGGGGACTCCTCGTCAACTTCGATGATCCGATCACGGCGTACGTCCTCGGGTCGGGCCCGTTCAAGGGATTCGTTGACGCCTTCGACGCGGCGATCGGCGCCGCCGGGACCTACGCCCCGATCCTCGAACTGTTCGTGATCGACGTGGCCCTGCTGGGGGTCGTAGCCGTGTACTACTGGCTGTTCATTCGCACGGGCAAATCGCCATTCGGGAGGGTGCTCAAGGCGATCCGGGAGGACGAAGACGTCGCCAGAGCGCTGGGGAAAAACACCGGTCGGTTCAAGATCAAGGCGTTCATGCTCGGCTGTGCTCTCATGGGGCTCGCAGGCGTCTTCTATGCGGTGTACTTTCTCGGATCGGTCCAGCCGATCGCGTTCAAACCCAGATTCACGTTCTTCATCTGGGTGGCACTGATTATCGGCGGTGCCGGCTCGTATACGGGCAGCGTGATCGGATCTGTGCTATTCGTCGGCGTCCTCCTCCGGGGTCCGCTCTTTCTGAAGAACGTCATCACCAATCTGGTGAGCGTCGGCGATGCCCCGTCTACCATCGCCGGTGGACTCGGGGGCCTGCTCTCCCTCGACGTGGCGCCACTGATCGCATACACGCTCGCGAACATCAACCTCTTCCGCATCGTCGCGCTCGGGGTCGTCCTGATCGCGTTGATGAAGACGAGACCACAGGGGCTGTTCGGCCACCGGAAAGAAACCGCCGCCAGTATTCCGCTGGGTAGATCGGGCCCCGGCGGTCGAGACACTCCAGGCAAACAGACCCACTCGGACGAGGCCGCGGGGGACGAGAGAGGTGATCGGCCGTGAGCCGGTCACCAGTCAACTCGGGCCACGGACCGGAGGACACCGCCGGTGCCGAAGCGCTGTCGGACCTTCCCCTCCGCGTCGAGGGACTCCAGAAACACTTCGGGGGGATCACGGCCGTCGACGGGGCGACCTTCGAGGTGGAGAAGGGCTCGCTCACTGGACTCATCGGCCCAAACGGGGCCGGCAAATCGACGACCTTCAATCTGATCACGGGATTTCTGAACCCTGACGCGGGGACGGTCCTGTTCGACGGACGGGACATCACCGGCATGGAACCGTACGAAGTCGCGAACGAGGGGCTCGTCAGAACCTTCCAGATCGCCCGGGAACTCGGCGAGATGACGGTCCTCGAAAACATGATGCTGGCACCGAAACACCAGCAGGGTGAGACCCTCTGGCGGGCCGTGGTTCCGGGCGCCCGGCGGGCCGTGGTCACCCAGGAGGAAGCGGTCCTGGAGCGGGCCTGGGAGATGCTCGAACTGTTCGAGATCGACCACCTCTGGGACGACTACGCCAAGAACCTCTCGGGCGGCCAGCGAAAACTGCTGGAGATGGCCCGCGTCCTGATGACCGATCCCCATCTCGTCCTCCTGGACGAACCCATGGCCGGTGTGAATCCGACCCTCGAGGAGAAACTCATGGCTCTCATTCACGACCTCCGCCAGGAAGGCCACACCTTCCTCCTCGTGGAACACGACATGGACCTCATCATGCAACACTGCGAGCACGTCATCGTCATGCACCAGGGGAGGGTGCTGGCGGAGGGGACGCCCGCGGACATCAAGGCCAACGAACGGGTCGTGGACGCCTACCTGGGTGAGGACATATGAGCCTGCTCGAGATTTCGGACCTCGACGCCGGGTACGGCGACCTCCAGATCCTGGACGGTGTCGACTTGACAGTAGATGCCGAGGAGTTCGTCACGATCGTGGGGCCAAACGGGGCAGGCAAGTCCACTGTAATGAAGAGCGTCTTCGGACTGACGTCGTACATGGGTGGAACGATCGTCTTCGATGGAGAGGACATAAGCGGCCTCTCGCCGGAAGAGATCATCCACCGTGATGTCGGATACGTCCCCCAGGACGACAACATCTTCACGTCACTGAGCGTACACGAGAACCTCGAGATGGGGGCGTACATTCTCGACGAGGTCCCCGGGGAGGCACTTGCCGCCGTCTTCGAGCGCTTTCCCATCCTGGAGGAGCGGCGTGACCAGAAGGCGGGCACGATGAGCGGCGGCCAGCGCCAGATGCTCGCGATGGGGCGGGCACTCATGCTGGACCCTGACCTCATCCTCCTCGACGAACCATCGGCCGGCCTGGCACCGGACCTGGTCGAGGAGACCTTCGACAAGGTCGACGAGATCAACGACGAGGGCACTGCGATCCTGATGGTGGAACAGAACGCCACGGAAGCCTTGCGCCGCTGTGACCGGGGATACGTCCTCGTCCAGGGGCAGAACCGCCACGTCGACACCGGCGAGGCGCTTCTCGAAGACGAGGAGGTCCGCCAGGACTTCCTCGGCGGGTAACCGAGTCGGAGTCTCCGGCAGGTAACCGAGTCGGAGATTCCGGCAGGCAACCGAGTCGGAGTCTCCGGCAGGTAGCCGAGTCGGAGTCTCCGGCAGGCAACCGAGTCGGAGTCTCCGGCAGGTCGGGATGCAGGAGGTGTTCAGCCAATACACCAGGGCGGTCACCCGTCGATGGGCAGGTACCACTCTGACCGGATGGCAAGGGGCTGCGTCCGGCGTAGACTCCGATCAGGGAAGGATAGGATGTGCGACCGGGCAATGGGTTCGGTTTCACCCCGCAGACTGGCGGCCACGTTCGGGGCACCGCCGGACGCCGGGCTCGCCCGGACGGTACTGGCCAGAACGAGACACGAGGGGTAGAGACGTCGGTCGGAAGACGGAGCGGTATCGAGAGAGACCCGTTCGTACGAGCCGGGCCCCGACCCCGGGCCAGGCGGCTCGGGTACCAGCTACGATTCCGAGAGGGCTTCGCTGAGGACCGCCGTGTAGGAGGACTGCTCCTTCTGGAACGGCGTCTCCTTCCAGACCGAGCCACTGTGCTCCGAGGTGAAGGAGTCGGTATACTGGCCCGCGAGCTGCTGGCCGTAGTCGTTGTTGACGAACATCGTCGAGGTGGTGGTAGCACCCAGGGTTTCGGATGCGACCTGTGCCTGGACCTGGCCCTGCAGGAGGTCGCTCGGCGCCGTCCGGTAGACGTAGTCGTTGTCCTCGAGGAAGGAGACAGAGAGGGCCGTACTCGAGGGCGAACAACTCACGACCTCGTTCGGGATGAACGCCTGCTTCGACGTCGGCACGTTCACGCCCGACGAGGCGGGGCCGGCGATGCACGCATAGCCCGCGTTGATCAGGGAGTTCGCCGCCTGGATGCCGGCCTGGGGCGAGGTCTGGGTGTCCTGGAACTGGAGGTCGACCTCGACGTCCGGGTCACCGCGATTGATTACCATTGCAGCGAGTTCGCCGGCCTGGATCATCGGCTTCCCCACCGAGGCGAGGTCGCCGGTCTCCGGGAGGATCAGACCGACCTTCGCCGTCCGGCCAGTACCACCGGGAATGCTGTCCGCGGAGGCGCCGCCGGGGTTTCCGGTGAAGTTTAGCGACTGAACTGTTTCGACGCCGCTCTCGGTATCCGGCGCGAACTCCCAGACACCGTACGTCGCGGCAGCCGGATCGCCACGCTCGTCGAAGTCGGTGGGACTCGACGCGCCCGAGTAGTTGACTGCTTGCCCCTGGGCTGCTGCGTTGATGCCCTCCACGATGTTGCCCGGACCCACCTCCATGCCCTCGCCGTTGGCGACATTGCGCATCTGGTCCTTGATCGCTGGCCCCGAGTTCTCGCCGGCGGCCACGTTCGCGAGGGCGAGAATTGCCACCGCGTCGAAGGTGTGGGCGTTGAAGATGGATGGGGTCTCGCCGTACTCGTCCTGATAGAGGCTGGCGAAGGCGTCCCGGTTCGGACCGGCCCCCTTCGGTGCGGTGCCGAGTGCGTTCTCCATCGGGTTCCCGACCTGCTGTTGCATGTCCGCGTCCTGAAGGCCGTCCGTCAGAAGGAGGTCGGTGTCTTCGGGACTGTAATTGCTGTAATAATTACGGAAGATCTGAATCCCGCTTGCCGGATAGCCGACCACCTGAAGGACGTCGGGGTATTCGCCACCACCGTCGCCGCCGTCCTCCATGGTTTCGGTGGTCGTCATCCCGCCGTCGCCACCATCTTCCGCGGGCTCCTCGGTTGCAGTCGTCTGGCCACTCTCGGTCCCGTCTCCACCATCGCCGCCGTCTTCTCCGTCCCCGCTACTCGCACAACCGGCGAGTGACGAGAGACCAGCGAGTCCGGCGAGCTTCACGTACTTCCGTCGAGAGGTCCACCGATCAGACATAGTCGAGCAGTGCTTCAGTGTCCGCCAATAAAAACTCTTCCCCGATTTCGGACACAGGCGGCGACAGACGGCTGCTAATCCGGCGACGTGGTCCCGACTCGTCGGCCGGCCGAACGGGCCGACGGCCCCCGCCGGAGTCCGCGCATACGAGTCTACCAGGTGGAACCAGTGCTGTCCCAAGCCACCCGGATGGACCCGGCCCCGTCCCGTGGCCCGGTGGGTTTGACGGCCCCGTGCAACCAGACACCGACCGTGGATCCGGCCCTGTCCCTGCCACCGCTGGGCCCGGGGAGTCTTCTGCCGCCGGTGGTCAGGCATTCCACGATTCCTTGCTGCCGTACCGGCCCAAACGGCCATTGCCTGGAAACCTCGAGAGGCCTGCCGACCTGACACGAGCCATCTGGGTCCCTGACCCACGTCAACGGGTCACGCGGAAGTATTAATTATCACCGGGCTATTTATGCTTGTATGTCACCTGACCTGATCATCCAGGCAGGGACGCCATCCGCGGAGCGCCAGCACAAGCGCGCTACTTCCGCTTTCACACGCATACTTTTCGACATTTTTACATTTAAAACGGCGTAGACTCGCCGCCCCGTGCCCTGTTTCGGCACGGCGGTGGGTGACGCCCGACGATCTGGTTCGGGGGACGGTGGCGACGGACCCTGGACGACCCGGGCCGATTCTGAACTGTCCACGACGACCATCCGACCGACAACACAACCTATGACCGCACAACACGAGACGTCGCATCGAAATCCGGCCGCCGGGCCTGCTGCCGGGAGCAGGCAGGCCGGTCTGCACGACCACGGCACCGTAGAGAACAGTTCGATCAGGGTACTCATCGAAACGAACTCGGTTCACCGGTGCGAGCACTGCAACGAGGTGATCGGGGAGGGGACCCGGTATCGGTGCCTCACTGTCCGAGACGACCAGGGCACCGTCGAGGAGTACGCTTACTGCGATGGCGAGTGTGTCCTCGCGTAGTCCGCTCCGGCGGAACCCTTCTCCCGCGTAGGTCGGTGCCGCCAGTCTCGCGGGATGATCGACAGGCACTACTCGAAGACAAACGTCCCGTCTTCCTGGACCCGCTCGCCGTCGACCTCGATGGAGGAGTCCTCGCTCATGTCGACGATCATGTCGACGTGCTGGGCGGACTCGTTCTGCTCGTTGCCCTCGCCCACGTTCTCGGCGTAGGCCCGGCCGACGGCCATGTGGACGGTGTCGCCCATCTTCTCGTCGAACAGCATGTTGTAGGTGAA
>JAZKTI010000085.1:0-9831 GCA_036625635.1 Haloarculaceae archaeon | reverse complement strand
AGATTGACCCACGGCAGATTCGCCCGGCCCAGATTCGCCCTCATAAGATTGACCCACGGCAGATTCGCCCGGCCCAGATTCGATCTGCCCTATTTGAGGTGGCCGTCGCATATCGACCGAGGGAATCGCATTGTCCCGACCCGGCCTTTATAAATACGTTATACTAATAATACCAAGGGCGATGATTTTGCCACCACTATCTTTAGTTGCATGACGGCAAAGGAATTCGAGACCCAGCGAGTCAGCACAGTTCGAGACAAGTTCTACCTCCCCGCCCAGGCGAGTGATGGCATCGTTCGACGCTTCCGGGCCCTGCTTCCCACGCGGGCACGGGGTCGTCGCTAGCGCCGCGTCTCAACAGCCACCCCGAAGGGTTCGACGGCTCCCCAGCAGGGAACCGCCGACCGGACCACATTCGATCGACGCAGGTTGTTATCGGCCCCCATCCCGCTACTTACAGTCCGTCCCTCCGTACGTGTTGGTAATGGACGACGTCTCCGCGGACCTTCGGGTCCAGCACCCCGACCTCGTGTTGACGGACGCCCTCCGACACGACGGGACTGCGACGGTCCGGCCGGCGTCGGAAAGCGCGGCCGAGTCGGAGTCGGGAACTTACGTCTACACCGTCACCTCTAGCGACTTCGAGCGGTTCGAAGCGGGGTTACGTGACGATCCGACGATCGCGGATTTCGAGCGGGTCATCCACACGGCCGAGGAGGACAGCGCGATCTACAGCCTCCAGTACGCCAACGAGGCGATCCTCTTCTCCCCGGCGGTGTCGGCCTCGAACGGCGTCGTGCTCGAGATGGAAAACGACGGGACGTCGTGGCTCATGACGGTCTGGCTCCCGGACCGGCAGGAACTCTCTGACACCTGGGAGTACGCGGAGCAAAACGACATCGACTTGGAGCTACAGCGGATCACCGACTACACCGATGTCGTGGCCCCCGGCGACGGGCTGACCGACAGCCAGCAGGAGGCCCTGCTGGTGGCCTACGAGGCCGGCTACTTCGAAGAACCGCGGGACGCGAGCCTCGACGACGTCGCAGACGAACTCGGTATCTCCCAGCCAGCGGCCGGTGGTCTCCTTCGCCGGGGCGTCAGGCGACTCGTCCAGACGACGCTGGCCGACGACACAGGGACGTGACGGCTGGCTTCGAGCTGGTCGCGGTCGCTTCCACCTCCTGGTCCTCTCAATCTCCCTCTCAATCTCCCCCGCCGTCTTCCTCCTCGGCCCGCTCCTCGAGGAACTGCTGGGTTTCCACGGTCGTCGCGACGGTCCCGCCCAGGTCCTCGACGGGCGTCTCCGTGGCGTCGACGCGCAGGTCGTCGTACAGCGGCAGTTCCTCCCGGTCGACGTCCTCGCTCGTGGCGACGACGACCGCCGCACTCTGGATCGTCAGCTCCTCGCGCTTGTCGCCACCCTGGGTCTGTCCCGCGGCGAGGGCCTCGACCAGTCGGGCGACGAGAGGCTCGTGGTCGGCGGCACCGTCCCGATCGGTGTCGACGGAGCCGTCGGGCTCGCCTGTGACTCGCAGATCCTCGTACGCCGCCGCGGTCTCGCTGACGACCGACTCGCCCGTCAGGAGGTTGCCCGCGACGGTATAGCCGTCGCCGACCACGTCGCCGTACCAGGGATTACACTCCTCGCCGGAGAAGGCGAACTCGCTCTCGCGGTCAACGCCGTGGAGCTGGCGTTCGGGAGCGCCGCCGTCGGCGTCGAGGAGTCCCTGGAGAGCGTCCTCCACGCCGAGGCCGTCGGCGAGGGACTCGATCCCGCGGCGGCCGAGCTCGACGTTGACCCGGCTCTGGGTCGCGACGGCGCCGTGCCCGTTGGCGAAGGGACAGAGCACGCCGACGGCGGGCAGGCGGGTCGTGACGGCGACGCCGAAGCGGTAGTGGGTTTCCGGTCGGACGTCGTCGCTGTCACCGCGTTCGGTCTCGCCGTGTCCACTCTCCTCTGCTCGCGTTCCCTCTGCTCGCGATCCCTCTGTTCGCATTCCCTCTGCTGGCGTTCCTTCGGATCCCGTTCCTTCAGATTCCGTCTCCTCGGATCCGGGTTCGGCCTCCCCCGTGGCCACGGCGTAGCGCTCGCGGACGCAGATGCTGAACGTCACGGGCCTCCCTGGCGCGGCAGCGTCAATAATCGTACCGGCATCGTGCCCGTTCGCCACCACGAAGTATCGGAGATTCCGCCACTACAGAAAGATACTTATGGATATAACGAACAGTATCTCGAGAAAAGGTGGACAAATGAATTCAACCTCGCCAAAAGAGGGAGAGGATAACAAATCAATTAGTGTCGGGGATGCGGAGAGCCCCACGACGACCTTGTACCTGCGCTCTGCAGCCACGGGCCCTGCCGCCCGTCGACAACGGAGCGTTCGGGACCGGTTCGAGTCCATCGGTGCGGGCCCGGAGGAGCCCGAACTGCGCGTTCGACGCTGGGGACGGACGGTGACCGCAGCGAGCGAATCAGCCGAGGATTCCGGCGAGGCGCTCCTCGGTCGGTACGAAGCCTTCGCCACCGCGGTCGAGGCGGCGGGTGGTCACCTCGAGCCATTCTTCGAGGAGCGGGAACGTGCGAGTGGCCTGCTGGTCGGAGGACGCCAGGAGCGCGTCGTCCGGTTTCCGGTCTGCTGTCTTGCCATCACTCGCGACGGGACGACCACGGGATTGTACCCCTGCTGGCTCGACGGCTCCCACCAGAGCGTCGAGGACGGTCTGGACGCCCTGGCTGTGGGGGATCCCGAGAACCTCGTGGACAGCGACGGGTAGTCCGGATTCGGGACCGGCGAGGGACCGGCGACTCGAACCCGTTACCCCTTTCCCCGGGCGACGGGAACCCATCGCCATGTTCCGTGCCATGCGCGCCGAGGTCGAGGACGCCCTCGAGGGGGCCCTCGCCGACCTCGGCTACCCGACGGGCGACCTCGGCATCGAGCGCCCGCCGGCGGATGTCGACGCCGTCCTCGCCACCAGCGTGGCCTACCGCCTCGCCAGCGAGGCCGGCGAACCGCCGGCGAAGGTCGCCACCGAACTCGCCGAAGCTCTGACGGCCGACTTCCTCGAGGCCGAGTCTCTCGACGCCGATTCACGCGACGCCGACTCCCGCGACGCCGACACGCTGACCTACGTCGGCGCCATCGAGGCTCAGGGTCCTTACTGCAACTTCCTCCCGAGCGAGGTATACTTGGAGGAGACGCTCCACGCTGCAGCGTCCCGGGACGACTACGGCGCGCTCCCGGACCGCGAGACCAGTCTCGTCCTCGAACACACGAGCGCGAACCCCACCGGCCCGGTCCACGTCGGCCGAGCGCGCAATCCCATCATCGGCGACGCCCTCCGGCGGATCCTCGACTACGCGGGCTACGACGTGGAGACCCACTACTACGTTAACGACGCCGGTCGCCAGATGGCGGTGTTCACCTGGGCCTACGAGACCTTCGACGAGAGCGACCTCGATAGCGGGCCCGAGCGTGACTCCCCCGAGTACGACCTCGTCCGCTACTACCGCAAGGGCAACGACGTCCTCGAGAACGCCGACCCCGACCGGGTCGACGAGGCCGAGGCGGAAATCCAGGCCATCCTCCAGGGCCTCGAAGCGGGCGACGAGGCGACCTACGAGCGCGTCGGCGAGGTCGTCGACACTGTCCTGGCGGGCATGACCGACACCCTCGATCGCCTGCCGGCCCCCTTCGACGAGTTCGTCAAGGAGACCCGCTTCATGCGTGACGGCTCGACCGACGAGGTGGTCGAGCGCCTCGAGGCCCTCGAGGGAGCGGTCTACGAGGACGAGGCCTGGCAGCTCACCTTCGAGGACATCGACAAGAACCTGGTCTTCCTCCGGGCGGACGGCACCTCGCTGTACACCACCCGCGACGTCGCCCACCACGAGTGGAAACTCGAGACCTACGACGAGGCCGTGACGGTCCTCGGCGAGGACCACAAGCTCCAGGCCGACCAGCTCGAGGCCACCCTGGACGAACTCGGCCACGACACCGACCGGCTCCGGTCGATCCACTACTCCTGGGTGAACCTGCCCGAGGGCGGGATGAGCACGCGAAAGGGGACCGGCGTCGACCTCGACGACCTGCTCGACGAGGCCGTCGACCGCGCACGGGCGGAGGTCGAGGATCGCGTGGCGGACCGGCTCCGCGACGACCACCTCGAGGAGGCCGACCTCGACCGGATCGCCCACCAGGTGGGCATCGGGGCGGTCCGGTACGACATCGTCTCGAAGCAACCCACCAAGGGCATCACCTTCGAGTGGGACCGCGCGCTGGACTTCGAGGCCCAGTCCGGCCCCTACGTCCAGTACGTTCACGCCCGGGCCTGCGGAATCCTGGACGAGGCCGCGGCGGCGGGGATCGATGCCCCCGAGGTCGATCAACCGACGGCCGACCACGGTGCGCCGGCCGACGCCGTCGACGCAGCCCTCCTCGACGCCCCCGAGGAGCGCGCCCTCCTCCGGGAGGTCGCCCGTTTCCCCGCGGAGATCGAAGCTGCCGCCGAGTCGCTCGAACCCCACTCGATCGCGACCTACACGCGGGACTTCGCCGAATCCTTCAACGCCTTCTACCGTGAGTGCCCGGTCCTCGACGCCGAGGACGACCGCCGGGCCGCCAGATTGGTCCTCGTCGCCGCTGCGCGGACCACCGTCGGGAACGCCCTGGACGCGCTCGGCGTCGCCGCGCCCGAGTCGATGTGAGACGGGCGGTCTGAGGCCTGTGCTTGCCACACCAGCAAGACGGGCTGGATGGTGTCGGAAAGCTGCTGCAAGAGACGGGAAGGTACTGTCAGAGACGGCACTTCCCAGGGCGACCGCATTGGTCGTGCCGGCCATTGACGTGTGGGCGTGGCTCCCGGTGCTCGTGGATCGTCCCACCAGCCGCGGGTCAACAGGTTCTTACCCGTTTCCTGCCAACTTCAGGTAATGAGCGAGTCCGAAGCAGCGCAGTCCGACAAACACAAATACGAGTTCAAGAAGGTCATCGAGGAACTCTCCGACTACCGCGGGTCGGGCACGCAACTCGTGACGATCTACGTCCCCCCGGACAAGCTCCTCTCCGACGTCGTGGCCCACGTCACTCAGGAACACTCCGAGGCCTCGAACATCAAGTCCAAGCAGACCCGGACGAACGTCCAGGACGCCCTCAAGAGCATCAAGGACCGCCTCAAGTATTACGACCAGCCCCCCGAGAACGGCATGGTCCTGTTCTCGGGCGCCGTCGACACCGGCGGCGGCCGGACGGACATGGTCACGAAGGTCCTCGAAAGCCCGCCCCAGGCCATCCAGTCGTTCCGCTACCACTGCGACGCCGAGTTCCTCACCGAGCCCCTCGCGGGGATGCTCGAGGACAAGGGCCTCTTCGGCCTGATCGTCCTCGACCGACGCGAGGCCAACGTCGGCTGGCTCCGCGGCAAGCGCGTCGAGCCCGTCAAGTCCGCCTCGTCGCTGGTTCCGGGCAAGCAGCGCAAGGGCGGCCAGTCCGCCCAGCGGTTCGCCCGGCTGCGCCTCGAGGCCATCGACAACTTCTACCAGGAGGTCGCCGGGATGGCCAACGACCTGTTCGTCCCCGACCGCCACGAGATTGACGGCGTCCTCGTCGGCGGCCCCTCGCCGACCAAGGACGAGTTCCTCGACGGGGACTACCTCCACCACGAACTCGGCGACATGGTCCTCGGGAAGTTCGACGTGGCCTACACCGACGAGTCCGGGCTCTATGACCTGGTCGACGCCGCCGAGGAGGTCCTCGCCGAGCACGAGGTCCTCCAGGACAAGCAGGTCATGGAGGAGTTCTTCGCGGAACTCCACGAGGGCGACCTCGCCACCTACGGGTTCGAGCCCACCCGCGAGAACCTCGTCATGGGTTCCGTCGAGCGCCTGCTCATCAGTGAGGACCTCCGCGAGGACGTGGTCACCTACGAGTGTCCGAACGGCCACGAGGAACGGGACGTGATCGACAGTGGCGCGCCGACGCCGGACCACGAGTGCTCCCGCTGTGGCGAGACCGTCGACGCCGACGCGGGCGAACGCGAGGACGTGATCGACCACCTCATCGACATCGCCGACCAGCGCGGGACCGAGACGGTCTTCGTCTCCTCGGACTTCGAGAAGGGGGAGCAGCTGATGACGGCCTTCGGCGGCGTCGCCGGGCTGTTGCGGTACTCGACGGGCGTATAAATCACCGCCAAAATCGGTGAGCCCGCCAGGCCAGGGTCAAATCCGGGAGCCCGGCAGGGGACTCAGTTGGGGTGGGAGTGGGCGAAGGGGGTGGGCACCGTACCTTCGTGCCTCGCGACATCGCGTGATGTCGCACTTTACTATTAGTGATGGTTGGTTGTACCGGCAACGCCTCAAATATTTGGGCTCGCCCCGGTGCGGCGGTCGACCGTCGATGCGGCGGCCCACGGTGGTGCCGCGGCCGATCCTCGCTGGTGACGGATGCCGGCCTACAGCAGCTGTTCGAGCTGGCGCCGTCGGCCCTCGAGATCGAGATCGGTATCGATCTCCCCGTCGGCGGCCAGCCGGTCGAGCACGAGGAGGGGATCGCTCCCGGCGCGCTCCACCTTGTCGAAGAGGTCGGCGATCTCGGCGCGGTGCAACGCCAGGTTTCGAAGCAACCCCAGCCCGAGTGCGAGCGGAAGGCCCGCATCGGGGTCCCGCGGCATGGCCTGGCTGACCCGCTGGAAGTCGGGCGGGTCCGCGGGCGGATCCGCGACGGGATGGAGGGCGAGACAGCGCGTGCAGATGGCGGCCCCGGGTTCCTCACCGGGGACCGCCGCCCGGAGATCTGCTGGCACGGGGAACGGGAGGGCCTCGGCATCGCAGTCGGGACACTCCATACTGGCGCGACGGCGGCCACCGGCAAAAACCCGCCGGCGGCGGTCCCTGGGCCTCGCGACCCGAACGGTGCTGGGGTCCCCGTATGTCCGGGTGTCACCCGCGATTGCGGTTTGCCCGCATGCCGAGGATCGTGGCGGCCCCGCCCCCGACGATGGTCGGGAGCCAGAAGGTCGCGGCGCGGTGGATCAGGACCGCGCTCAGCGCGACGGAGGCCGGGATGCCGAGTGGGACCAGCAGCGCGGCGAACGCGGCCTCGAGCCCGCCGAGGCCCCCGGGGAGCGGTGCCGTCCCGGCGATGCTCCCGAGCGGGACCACGAACAGGATCGCCGGGTACGGGATCACGTACCCGAGCGCGTACAGCGAGAGCCACAGCGAGGTCGAGAGGCAGATCCACCCGACCGTCGAGAGGGACATGGCGGCGATGATGGTCCGCCGGTCGGTCGCGACCTTGCTGACGGAGTCGAAGAACCCCTCGATGCGCTCCTCGACGAGCTCTTTCGACGGGGAGTCCACGACGGGCAGGAACCCCCCGATTGCCTCGATGGGCGGTGTCAATTTGGCCAGGATGAATCCCTTGATGCCCAGGCGGTGTCGCCAGCCCAGGTACCCCGCGATGGGAACGATTGCCGCGAGGACGACCACTGCCCCGACCGCGACCAGGAGGTTCCCGCTCAGCTGGACGGCCGAGAGGCCGACGAAGCCCAGCCCGATGGCCGCCAGCGAGAGGGAGGGAACGAAGTGGAGCGTGTCGACGCTGGCGATGGCCGCGAGGCCGGTCTCGTACCGGCTCTCCGCGGCCGAGGAGATGAACATCGCGCTCACGGGCTCTCCGCCGGCCTGGCCGAAGGGGGTCGCGTTATTGACGAACACCGCCGCCGTGAAGACGAAGATCGCTCGGTGGGGCGCGATGGGCGCCCCGAGAGCGCCCAGGACCACGTACAGGGAGAGGCCCCACGCCGAGAGCCACAGGGCCGCGACCGGGACCGTGAGCGCCGCGGTGCCGGTATCCGCACCGGCGAGTGCGGCGATGACCTCCTCGTAGCCCACGACCCAGAGGATCAGGCCGAGGATGCCCACCGCGATGGCGAACCCGATGGCGGACTTGAGGCGCGTCCGTCCCATGCCTCTCCATCCACTGTAGCACGTTTCAAGGCACCGGAATCCGCCGGCTTGCGCGGCGGTCACGACGGTCGCGGTACCTGTAGCAAGCCCCCCGCGGTCGCTGTAGGCGGCCGGCAGCAGGAGTTCCACGGCCCCAGTCCTGTACCCCCCGGTCCGGGTGTGGTCGCCCACAACCCGGCTGCGTTAGCCCGACGGAACGGGCGTCGGTCGGCCGTCAGCCGGACTTCTTTTTATGCCCCCAGGCCTGGACGGAGGTATGACCCCCTCCGGTCGGACGAACGTCCTCTTCGTCGTCCTCGACACCGTCAGGAAGGACCACCTGACCCCCTACGGGTACGAGGAGCCGACGACGCCCACGCTCGCGTCCTTCGCCGAGGACGCCGCGGTCTTCGAGAACGCCGTCGCCCCAGCGCCCTGGACGCTCCCGGTCCACGCCTCGATGTTCACCGGCGAGTATCCCAGCGTCCACGGTGCGACCCAGGAGAGCCCGTACCTCGAGGGTTCGACCACGCTCGCGACCGCTCTCTCGGCGGCCGGGTACGCGACGAGCTGTTACTCCTCGAACGCCTGGATCACGCCCTACACCCACCTGACCGACGGGTTCGACGACAGCGACAACTTCTTCAAGGCGATGCCAGGGGACCTCCTGTCGGGCCCGCTCGCGAAGGCCTGGAAGACGATGAACGACAGCGACAGGCTCCGCACCCTCGCCGATAGGATCGTCGCGCTGGGCAACGCCGTCCACGAACGGCTTGCCGCTGGCGGGGGCGAGGACTCGAAGACGCCCGCCGTGGTCGACCGCACCATAGACTTTATCGACGACGCCGAGGGTGCCGAGGCTCCCTTCTTTTCCTTTATCAACCTCATGGATGCCCACCTGCCCTACCACCCGCCCGAGGACCTCGCCGAGCAGTTCGCACCCGGCGTCGACTCGACGGACGTCTGCCAGAACTCGAAGGCCTACAACTGCGGCGCCGTCGACGTCGACGGGGCGGAGTGGACCGCTATCCGAGGGCTCTACGACGCCGAAGTCAGGCACATGGACGATCACCTCGGCCGGCTGTTCGATTGGCTGCGGGCCGAGGGGCGCTACGAGGACACCACGATCGTCGTCGCGGCCGACCACGGCGAACTCCACGGCGAGCACGACTTCTATGGCCACGAGTTCAACGTCTACGACCCGCTCGTGAACGTCCCGCTCATGGTCAAACACCCCGACGTCGAGCCCGGGCGGCGCGAGGAGACGGTCGAACTCATCGACCTCTACCACACGATTCTGGACGTGACTGGCGTCGAGGCCGCGGGGCGGCCGCTCGATCCCGATCGGTCCATGCTCTCTAACTCCTATCGCGAGGGCGACCTCGGCGAGTACGGATTCGTGGAGTACCACCGACCGATCGTCGAACTCAACCAGCTCGAATCCATCGCGGCCGACGCCGGGATCGACCTCGACGAGGAAGACTCCCAGTTCTACTCCCGGATGCGTGCTGCACGGCGCTCCGACGGGAAGTACATCCGGAACGAACGGATCGACGACGAGGCATACCGCATCGACCACGACCCCGGCGAGACCGAGCCCGTCGGGACCGACGACGAGGTCATCGGGGCAGTCGCCGGCGCGCTTCAGACCTTCGAGGACCGGGTCGGCGGGGCCTGGCTCGAGGGTAGCGACGACCCGCTCGCGGACATGGACGCGGCGACGAAGGATCGGTTGCGACAGTTGGGCTACGTCGAGTAGCTCGCTGTTTGAGTTCTCGATCCGATCACAAGAGATCCCAAGGTCGGGACCGTGGTCAGCCAGAACGCCCTCGGCCCCCGCGAGATGTACCACCGGCGGCACCGCAGAGAGCCAGAAAGCC